>NZ_RPSE01000224.1:0-10003 GCF_003949955.1 Streptomyces sp. WAC05292 | reverse complement strand
GGGCAGCGGCGGAGGCGGGGGCGGCGACCGTTTCGACTCCGGCGGTCTCGGCCTCCACGGACGCGCGCCGCGCTTCGAGGCGCGCCTCCATCCGGCTCAGTCTGCTCCCGAGCCGGCCCAGCCAGCCTGGCCTCTTCGCCATGTCGTTCCTCTCCCCCGTCCGCGGACACGCCTCGAACGACCGTACACGCGGGAGCCCCGCACCGTCGGACGGTGCGGGGCTCCCCGGGTTCCGGGCGTACGCGCCCTGACTGCGGGCTCTAGTACCAGCCGTTGGCCTGGTGGAAGGTCCAGGCGGCGCAGGGGCTGCCGTAGCGGTCGTTCATGTAGTTGAGGCCCCACTGGATCTGGGTGGCCGGGTTGGTGCGCCAGTCGTCGGCGACCGAGGACATCTTCGACCCGGGGAGCGCCTGGACCAGGCCGTACGCGCCCGAGGACGGGTTCACGGCCTTGTAGTTCCAGGTGGATTCCTGGTTGATGATGTTGGAGAAGCACTGGAACTGGCCGCCCGGCACGATCTGCCGGGCGATCTCCTTGACCTGCGCCACCGTGTAGGAGCTCTGCGGCGCGAAGTCCGAGGCGCTGCGGGTCGCGGAGCGGCTCGCGGCCTGCTCCTTCTCCTCGCGCTCCTTCTTCGCCTTCTCGTCCGCCGCCTTCTGCGCCTCCGCCTTCTTCGCCTTGGCGTCCTCGGCGGCCTGGAGGCGGGCGGCCTCCTCGGCGGAGCGGCGGGCGTCGGTGTCGGCGCCGTGCGCGAGGGAGTCGGCCTGCTGCGCCAGGGATCCGCTCTGGATCTGGGCCTGCTCGCCGACGGGGATGTCGGCGAGGAGCGTCGCCCCGGACGCGGTGGTCTCGAGATCGTTGGAGGCGGGGTCGCCCGCGGCCACGCCCACGACGGCGCCGACGGTGGTGACCGCGGTGGCCGAGGCCACTGCGAACCCCCGGACCGAGATCCGGCTCACACGATGTCCTTCCAGCAGCGTCCGCGTGACCGGGCGGGCGCAAGAGTGCCCCTTGACGCTGGCCTCCGTGGAGCTTCGGTCACTGGAGGCGCGGACCCGTGGGCAACTCCCTTGCGGGGGCTGCCGCGTGATGCTCGGGCGGCATACGGCGGAACGACTGTGGAGTTGTGGTGCTGCGCGCGCACCTCACAGGAGGTACGGCTGTGCCGTATGCGGGGCCTGACGGAAAACAGACTCTGCCGGACCCCGACGCCGCAAGGCAATTCCGCGTTGCGTGGGAAAGGTCACACCCCCCGTACCGCTGCCCTTTCGTACGAAGGGCTGTGCAGGGGGGCGCCGCCCGGCTAGGCTCCTGGACCTTTGCCGGGCGGCGCCAACTCCGCCAGCCGCTATGGGCGTTTTGCCCCGCCGTGTCTTACAGGGTCTCCAGCATCTCCGTGACGAGGGCGGCGATCGGGGAGCGCTCCGAGCGGGTCAGCGTGACGTGCGCGAAGAGCGGATGGCCCTTCAGTTTCTCGACGACGGCGACGACTCCGTCGTACCGGCCGACCCGCAGGTTGTCCCGCTGGGCCACGTCGTGGGTCAGGACGACCCGCGAGTTGGCCCCGATCCGGGACAGAACGGTCAGCAGCACGTTCCGCTCGAGGGACTGCGCCTCGTCCACGATGACGAACGCGTCGTGGAGGGAGCGGCCGCGGATGTGCGTGAGCGGCAGGACCTCCAGCATCCCCCGGTTCAGCACCTCCTCGATGACCTCCCGCCCGGCCACCGCCGAGAGGGTGTCGAAGACGGCCTGCGCCCAGGGGCTCATCTTCTCGGACTGGTCGCCGGGCAGGTATCCGAGCTCCTGTCCGCCGACCGCGTACAGCGGCCGGAAGACCATCACCTTCTGGTGCTGGCGGCGCTCCAGCACCGCCTCCAGGCCCGCGCACAGCGCCAGCGCCGACTTGCCGGTGCCGGCGCGGCCGCCCATGGAGATGATGCCGACCTCGGGGTCGAGCAGCAGGTCGAGGGCGATGCGCTGCTCGGCGCTGCGGCCGTGCAGCCCGAACGCCTCCCGGTCGCCGCGCACGAGGCGGACGCTGCCGTCGGCGGTGACGCGGCCGAGCGCCTTGCCGCGCTCGGACTGGAGGATGAGCCCGGTGTGCACGGGCAGTTCGGCGGCCTCGGGGACGTAGAGCCGCTCCTCGGAGTAGAGGAGGTCGACCTGTTCGCCGGAGAGGGCGAGCTCGCTCATGCCGGTCCAGCCGCCGTCGGTGATGGCGAGCTCGGCGCGGTACTCCTCGGCGAGCAGCCCCACGGAGGAGGCCTTGATGCGCAGCGGGAGGTCCTTCGAGACGACCGTGACGTCGTAGCCCTCGGCCTGGAGGTTCCGGGCGACCGCGAGGATGCGCGAGTCGTTGTCGCCCAGCCGGAAGCCGGCCGGGAGGACGCCGGGGTCGGAGTGGTTGAGTTCGACGCGCAGCGTGCCGCCCAGCTCTCCGACGGGGAGGGGGGCGTCGAGGCGGCCGTTGCGGACGCGGAAGTCGTCCAGCAGGCGCAGGGCCTGGCGGGCGAAGTAGCCGAGCTCCGGATGGTGGCGCTTGGCCTCCAGCTCGGTGATCACGACGATCGGGAGCACGACCTCGTGCTCGTCGAATCGCGTGACCGCGTTGGGGTCCGCCAGCAGGACGCTGGTGTCGAGGACGTAGGTCCGCCTGTCGGGCAGGCGGCGCTTTGTGCTGGTCACCACGGAAGGACGTACCCCCTCGGAAGAGGTCGGGCCATGAAGACCGGACCGGTCATCGGCACCCCTGCGAGGGCCGAATTCCGGCCCTCCCGTTCCGTCCGTGCGAGCCGCACGTGCGTCCTGGTGCAAAGGGCCTCCCGGGCGGACGACCCCGTGCCGTCCGCTGAGACTCGACACCCGTGGATCGGGCGTCGACCTGAAAGGGGTATTCCCCGAACCGCCTCGGCCATGCCTTGGCATATGACGGACGCTCGGTGAACCCCAGGTGAAAGCCTCGTGGTGGACGGCCGCGGCGTAAGGGGGCGTCAGGGGCCCCCGCCCTCAGACCCCGTAGCGGCGGTGGCGGGCCGCGTAGTCGCGCAGGGCGCGCAGGAAGTCGACCTTGCGGAAGGCCGGCCAGAAGACCTCGCAGAAGTAGTACTCGGAGTGCGCGCTCTGCCACAGCATGAATCCGGACAGGCGCTGCTCGCCGCTGGTGCGGATGACGAGGTCGGGGTCGGGCTGGCCGCGGGTGTAGAGGTGCTCGGCGATGTGGTCGACGTCGAGGACCTCGGCGAGCTCCGCGATGGTGGTGCCCTTCTCGGCGTGCTCCAGGAGCAGCGAGCGGACGGCGTCGGTGATCTCCTGGCGGCCGCCGTAGCCGACGGCGACGTTGACCAGTATCCCGTCGATGTCGCGGGTGGCCTGCTCGGCCTCCTTCAGCACGGACTGGGTCTGCGCCGGGAGGATGTCGAGGTTGCCGACGTGGTGGACGCGCCAGCGGCCGTCGGCGGCGAGGCCGCGGACTGTGTTCTCGATGATCTGGAGGAGCGGGCGGAGCTCGACCTCCGGCCGGTCGAGGTTGTCCGTGGAGAGCATCCACAGGGTGACCACCTCGACGTCGGTCTCGGTGCACCAGCCGAGCATCTCGGAGATCTTGTCGGCCCCCGCCTGGTGGCCCTGCTCCGTCGTGCCTCCGGACGCCTTCGCCCAGCGCCTGTTGCCGTCCAGGATCACGCCGATGTGCTTGGGCGACGCGGCATGGTCGAGGCGGCCTTCCACCCGGCGTGCGTACAGCCTGTACACCAGGTCGCGCAGCTTCACGATCTTCCAGCCCCTCCGTGCAGTGCCCCCGAGCGAAATGCGGTCCCTCCCCCGAGCCGCCACATTACTGCGCGGCGGGATCGGGTACCCAACTCGGTCGGTCACAGGTCCGTGATAGGGAGGACATCGTGACTGATACCAATCCCTATCGGGCAGAGCCGACGCGCTACGACGCCATGGAGTACCGGCGCACGGGCCGCAGCGGCCTCAAGCTCCCCGCGATCTCCCTCGGCCTCTGGCACAACTTCGGCGACGACAAGTCCCTGGAGACCCAGCGGGCCATCCTGCGCCGCGCCTTCGACCTCGGGGTGACCCATTTCGACCTCGCGAACAACTACGGCCCGCCGCCCGGCTCCGCCGAGCTGAACTTCGGCAAGATCCTTTCGCAGGACTTCGCCCCCTACCGGGACGAGCTCGTCATCTCGACGAAGGCCGGCTACTACATGCACCCCGGCCCGTACGGCGAGTGGGGCAGCCGGAAGTACCTGCTGAACTCGCTGGACGCCTCGCTGAAGCGCATGGGCACCGATCACGTCGACATCTTCTACTCGCACCGCTTCGACCCGGATACGCCGCTGGAGGAGACCATGGGCGCCCTGGCGTCCGCGGTGCACCAGGGCAAGGCGCTGTACGCGGGCGTCTCCTCCTACACCGCGGAGCAGACGGCCGAGGCGGCGCGGATCCTGCGCGGCATGGGCGTGCCGGCGCTGATCCACCAGCCCTCGTACTCCATGATCAACCGCTGGACGGAGGAGGACGGCCTGCTCGACACCCTGGAGGAGGCGGGCATGGGCTGCATCGCCTTCGCGCCGCTCGCGCAGGGCCTCCTGACGGGCAAGTACCTCCAGGGCATCCCGGAGGGCTCGCGCGCCTCGCAGGGCAAGTCCCTCGACCCGGGCCTGCTCTCGGAGGACGTACTGCGGCGGCTGCAGGGCCTGGCGGGCATCGCGGACCGGCGCGGGCAGTCGCTGGCGCAGCTGGCGCTGACGTGGGTGCTGCGGGACGAGCGGATGACCTCGGCGCTGATCGGCGCGTCGAGCGTCCGGCAGCTGGAGGAGAACGTGGCCGCGCTGGCCGGTGCGCCGCTGACGCGGGAGGAGCTGGCGGAGATCGACTCCTTCGCGGTCTCCACACCCGGTACGAACATCTGGGCTCAGCGCGGCTGACCTGGGCTTTTCCGGCCGGGGGCGGCCTCGGGGCCGGAAAAGGAAAACGGGCCGGTCCGTGGGGGGGATACGGACCGGCCCGAGGGGGGGGTTCCACCATAACCCTTCGTAAAGCGTGATGCGTGCATCGGCGCGGAATGATTACGCTCCGAAACCGCCCAGCAGCAATCCGGTGAGGGCTCCGGCCGCCATGAAGGGCCCGAAGGGGAACGCCTGCTTCCGCCCGTTCGGGCTGCGCAGGACCAGGAAGAGGCCGTAGAGGGCGCCGTAGAGGAAGCCCAGGAACGCCCCGAAGAGCCATACCCCCCACCCGTACCACCCAAGAGCGATGCCCAGGGCGAGCGCCAGCTTGACGTCCCCGAAGCCCATCCCGGCCGGGTTGATCAGGAACAGCAGCAGGTACGCCGCCCCCAGCGCGGCCCCGCCCAGCAGGGCGAGCCGCCAGGAGCCGGCGGCCCCCGGGGCGAGGGCGGCGGCGCCGAGCCCCGCCGCGGCGGCGGCGGCGAGCGGCAGGGTCAGCAGGTCGGGCAGCCGGTGCACGGCGAGGTCGACGAGGGCCAGCAGGACGAGGACGGGCGCGAGCCCCGCGAAGACGGCGGCCTCCGGGCGCGGGCCGGCCGCGGCGGCGAGCGCGGCGCAGACGGCACCCGCGACCAGCGCGGTGGTTCCGCTGCGCGCCCCGTAGCGCGGCCCGCACTCCCCGGTGCCGCCGCCGGGTCCGGCGGGGCGGCCCGGGCAGCGGGCGGGGCCGAGCCGCCCGCTCAGCGGGTGCCCCCGCGGGCAGTGCGTGCGCCAGGGGGCGCCGGGCTCGACGGAGAGCCGGTACGCGGCACGCGGCAGCAGCCACCCGGCGGCCGCCCCGTACGGGGCGGCCGGGCCGCGCTGGACGCCGACCCGGACGCGATCATCGCCTGGGGGGTCACGGGCGGTTCGGACATCCTGTGCTGGCTGGCCTGCGACCCGGATCCGGACCGGTGGCCCGTCCTGGTCGTCGGCCGGCACACCGCCGAACCGTTCGCGGTGTACCCGTACGGGATGGCGGAGTTCCTGTACCGGCTCTGCTCGGACGAGTTCGACGTGAGCCCGGTGGGGCTGACCTTCTGGGACGGCGGGCACCTGAGCTTCGTCCACTGGCGCAAGGCCCAGCGCCGCTGGCAGGAGGGCCGCAACCCGGAGACCGGCGACCCCGACCCGTACGCGGGCGAGTTCGGCCCCTGACCGCGCGGCCCGCGGCGCACCCCGGGCGCCGGCGGCCTGATCCGCTCCCCCGCACCGCCCGAAGCCCGTTCCCGGCCGCACCGGCCGGAAACGGGCTTTCCGTATTTCTACGCGCGTCCGGGCAATCGGGGCGCCAGCGGAATGTACGAGCCGCAAAAGCCGTGCTTGGAGCAATGGACACAAGTTCCGCCCCCATGGGGCCAATCCGCCCGGCACGGGGCAGAATTCCGGCCGTCGGGCCACCGGCGGACACCCCGTTCCGGAGCCCCCCATATGCAGGACGGAACTCGGAAGAATTCAGGGAAGAACACCGGTGCAACGAAGAACTTTCGGTGCGGGCGCGGCGGCTGTCGTGCTCGGACTCCTGGCCCCGCTGGGCGGATGCGGCGCTGGCGCCGGCTCCGACAGCGGCACGCTCCGCGTGGTCGCCGCGGAATACGGCGGCGACGAGGCCACCGGCTCAAGGCCCTTCTGGGACCGGGTGGCGAAGGAATTCCAGGCCGCGAATCCCGGCACCGCGGTGGAGGTGCAGCTCGTCCCGTGGGCGGACGTCGACCGCGAGGTCTCGCGGATGGTGAAGGCGGGAAAGGCGCCGGACATCGCCCTCATGGGCTCCTATTCGGATTTCGCGGCCGACGGCCTGCTGTATTCCGCCGACGAACTCCTCCCCGTGTCCTCCGAGGCGAACTTCCTGGCGCCGCTCGCCGAGGCCGGCTCGATCGGGAACACCCTCTACGGCCTGCCGTGGGTGGCGAGCAGCCGGCTGCTCTTCTACAACGAGGCCCTGTTCAGGCAGGCGGGCCTGACGACCGCCTCGGGGGCGCCGGCCGCCCCGAGGACCTGGTCGGAGCTGCGGAACGCGGCGAAGGCGCTCAAGGGCAAGGGCGTGAAGTTCCCGTACGCCATGCCGCTCGGCCCGGAGGAGGCGCACGCCGAGGCGATGATCTGGGAGCTGAGCAACGGCGGCGGGTACTCCGACAGCGCCGGCAACTACAGCCTGGCCTCGGACCGGAACATCGAGACGTTCCGCTGGATCCAGGAGAACCTGGTGGGCCCGGGCCTGACGGGCCCGGTGGCGCCGGCCGGGCTCGACCGGGCGGACGCCTTCGCCGCGTTCCTGCGGGGCGAGGTCGGCATGCTCAACGGCTACCCCTCGCTCGCCCACCAGGCCCGGGCCCGCGGCATCAGGGTCGGAACCGTCGCCATGCCGGTCTCGGACTCGCTGGCCTCCGGGGAGACACCGCCGACCATGGGCGTCGCCGACTGGATCATGGCGTTCCGGCAGAACGGCAAGCGGGCCGGGATCGGGAGGTTCCTGGAGTTCCTCTACCAGGACAGGAACCTGTCGGAGTTCGCGGGCCGCTACCACCTGCTGCCGTCGACGGTCTCGGCGACGCGGACCCCGGCCGGCGCGATCGACGACACCGACCAGCAGTTCCTGACGGCCCTGCGCGGCGCCCAGCTGTACCCGGTGAACGACCCGGCCTGGGTGGAGGTCAGCGACACCATCAAGCGGAACATCGGCCGGGCCGTGGAGCCGGGCCGCGACCCCAAGTCGGTCCTGGAGGAGATCGCCGCGAAGACGTACCGGGCCAGGAAGGACAACTGACCGCTGCCGGCGGCCCGCCCTCAGTGCCTGCCGTGCTCCGCCGAGAACGCCGTCCGGTGGTTCTCACAGCTGGAGTTCCACGGCATGGAGCCCCGGAGCGTCCCGTAGCCGGTCCGGGTGAGGGACCACTCCACCGTGTACTCGCCGGTGTCGCAGGCGATCCGCTTGCCGCCGGGCACCTTCTCGCGGCCCGTCGCCGGCCGGTCGGCGAGCTCGCGGTGCACCTCGACGGCCGTCCCGCGGGAGGCGGAGCGCACGGACGCGTGCAGCACGATCGGGTGCCGGCCGTCCTTGGTCGTCACGGCCTTCTTGACCAGCATCGAGTCCGACACTGCCCAGCCGAAGTCGAACTCCGGCTCCCACGCCAGGGTCTTGGGGTCGCCGGTCCGGCGCTCGTGGTCGGGGGCGGCGGGGTGGGCGGGGCGCGGCACCGTCTTGTACCGGATGCCGGGGTGGAAGCGCAGCTGCGCCTCCACCTTGTGCATCTCGTCCTTGGTCCACAGGGACTTCATCGCCTTGTCGGCGCCGGCCGGGTCCTGGAGGTAGGTGCCCTGCGCGGCGGTGGCGGGCTGGCCGAGGAGCGGCGCGAGGGCCGCCGCGGCGGCGGCGACGGTGAGGGCGGCGGTGCGGGTGCGCTTCATGCCCGGTCCAACGGGGCCCCGCGGCGGCCCGGAACGACGCCCGCCGCGCTTTCACCCGTACGGGAGCCCGCGCGCCCGCGGCGGCGCCGGCGCGTCCGCGGGGGCGGGGAGGCGGGTGGGGACGTGCTACGCCTGGCCGGTTTCGAAGCGGCTGATGCGGTCGCCCTGGACGGTGAAGCGCCAGGCGGTGCGCATCTCGCCCCAGGTGTCGTTGCGGTAGTCGGCGACGAGCCGGCGGCCGCCGTCGGACTCGGACTGGACGTCCATGTGGCCGCCGGAGTCGAAGATCTCGCGGTCGATCCACTCGTGGAGGTCGCGGTCCGTGCCGTCGTCGGACATGGTCGCGTCGGGGGTGAGGAGGGCGAGGAAGGCGTCCCTGTCGTGCGCGTTGACGGCGGCGACGAACGCGCTGACGACGGGATCGGACAGCTTGGCGGGCGCGATGGCCACGGGGGACCTCCTGGTCGGGCGGGCGCACGGGTTGTGCAGGATCAGGGACAGGGAACACCCGGCGGGCGCGGTCGCCGCCGATCCTCACCCGTTCGCCGCCCGGCGGCGTGTCAGGGGCCGCTGTGTGAGGGGCCGCTGCGTCAGGGCGTGTCGGGGGCGGTGCGGACGGGGAAGCCGGTGGGGCGGCCCTGCTGCTCCAGCCAGTCGAGGATCGGGCCGAGGGCCTCCACGGTCTGCCGGCGGTCGCCGCCGCCGTCGTGGAGGAGGATGGTCGGGCCGTTGCCGAGCTCCCGTTTGACGGTGCCGGCGATGGCGGGGGCGCCGGGCTTCTGGAAGTCCTTGGTGTCGACGTTCCAGCCGAGGGGGCGCATACCGGCGGCGGCCGCGATGCGCCGGCTGTCGGGGGTGAACGCGCCGCCGGGGGCGCGGTAGTACTCGACGCGGGCGCCGCCGCCGGCCGCCTCCTCGATGAGCTTCTGCGCGTCGAGGATCTGCTTCTCCTGGTAGGCGACGGGCTTGCGGTCCATGGCCGTGTCGTGGTCCATGGCGTGGTTGCAGAGCCGGTGGCCGCCTGCGACGACCTTCTTGACGAGGTCGGGGTGGGCCTTGGCCCGGGGGCCGACCATGCAGAAGGTGGCCTTGGCTCCGTGCTTCTCCAGGATGGCGAGGATGCGGGGGGTCCACTGGGGGTCGGGGCCGTCGTCGATGGTGAGGTTGACGGCGCGGGCGCCTCCTTCGGAGGCGTGGGCTATGTCCTCGGGTATGCGCTGCACGGGCGCCTCGGGGCCCTTGGGCGCGCCCTTGGCGCCGTCTTCGGCGGCTCCCTTGGCTCCGTCCTCGGTGGTGCCGGCCGGGCCGGCGGGGTCGGGGCCGGCGAAGGCGGCCACCCCCCACACCGTCATTGCCGCGGCCGCGGCCGATGCCGCGACGGCCACCCGCGTGCGCATGCCCGTCCGGCGTGCGCGTGCCGTGAATTCCCTGAGGCCCATGAGGCGTCCCCTCCCCGATCGGCGTTCCCGTCGGCCCTTCTGAGGGTCAGACGTGCACGCCCGTGCGAGGGGTTCCCACCAATGGCCCCAAAAGGCCTGGTAGAGGACCTTGGTCCTTGATCGCATGAAATAAGGTCCTGGCGGCTCCCGGGGCGGGGG
>NZ_RPSE01000223.1:0-10010 GCF_003949955.1 Streptomyces sp. WAC05292 | reverse complement strand
CGCAGGACCCGGGCGGCGGCTTCCCGCCCGCCCCTGGCCAGGGCTACCCGGATCCGGGCCTCCCGGGCCAGGGCTACCCGGATCCGGGCCTCCCGGGCCAGGGCTACCCGGATCCGGGCCTCCCGGGCCAGGCCGCCCCGGGCCAGGCCGCCCCGGGCCAGGCCGCCCCGGGTCAGGGCTTCCAGGACGACCAGGCCTACCGGCCCCACCCGCACCAGGGGGCGCAGGGTCAGGCCGCGCAGGGCCAGGGCCTCCCGGGCCCGGATGCGCCGCCGGCCGGGCATGTGCTCGGCCCCGGGTACGAGGGGCCGGGGCAGCCGCACGGGTACGGGTACCCGCCGCTGCCGGAGGCCGTCACCCAGTACATCCCGCCGGTCCCTGCGGACCCGGGCCCCGTATCGCCCGCCGGACCCGCCGCGCACGACGAGGCGGCGACGCAGTACATCCCGCCGGTCCCTGCGGACCCCGGCCCCGTCCCGCCCGCGGGACCCGCCGCGCACGACGAGGCCGCGACGCAGTACATCCCGCCGGTCCCGGCCGGACCGGGAGCCGCTCACGGGGCGGGCCCGGACGAGGCGGCGACGCAGTACATCCCGCCCGTCACCGGCGACTTCGACGGCCTCTTCCGCCAGGACGGGGCCGACGGCCACACCCGGCAGATGCCGCCCGTCCAGGAGCCGGTGCTGCGCCGGCCCCCGCCGCGCCCGCAGCCGCCGCGCGGGCAGCACCCGGCGCCGCATCCGCAGCAGCAGTACGCCCGGCAGCCCCAGCCCGGCTTCGCCGCCCCGCCGCCGCCCCCGCCTGCGCCGGAGCCGGCGCGGCGGGTGCCGCCCGCCGTGATCGCGGCCGTGGTGATCGGCCTGGCGGTGGTGGGGCTCGGCGTCGGCGCGATGCTGAGCGACCCGAAGGCGCAGAACAACGACCCGGCCGCGGCCGCTGCGGCGCCGTCCCCCACGGGTTCGGCCGCGGCGGCCGCCGAGGCGCCGGTGGATCCGGCCCGCTCCCAGGCGGTCCAGCTGGACAAGGTGCTCGCCGACAGCGCCGACAGCCGGGACTCGGTCATCAAGGCGGTCGACGACATCAAGGGCTGCCGCAACCTCGGCACGGCCGCCGACGACCTGCGCAGCGCCGCCCGCCAGCGCGAGGAGCTCGTCACGCGCCTCCAGGAGCTGCGGCTGGACAAGCTGCCGAACCACCAGCGGCTGTCGGCGTCCCTCACGAAGGCGTGGAAGGCGTCGGCGGATGCCGACAACAGCTACGCGGCCTGGGCGGAGGACGTCGCCGACGACAAGAAGAAGGGCTGCAAGGACGGCCAGGCCCGGAACACGGACGACGCCGCCGACGGCAACAAGTCGAGCGGGGAGGCGACGCGGGCGAAGGAGTCCGCGGCGGCCCTGTGGAACCCGATCGCGGCCAAGTACAACCTCCCGAAGCGCGACAAGTCGCAGCTGTGACGCCCGCCCGGGCGCGGTGCGCCCGGCCCGGGCACCCCGCGCGGGTCAGGCCGGGCTCGGGGCCCGCTCCAGGGCGGCGGTCATGTCCCGCGCCTGCTCACCCGGCTGGGCGACGAGCCGCCCGGACCGGACGACCTGGAAGGTGACCTGCCCGTTCACCATGCGGGGGTAGCCGGCGATGGCGCGCATGTCGTCCAGCCGCCAGCTCAGGTCGGGCGTCAGGCCCCCGGTGTGCACGGGTTCCGCCTGCTTCAGGGCCCGGGCGACCTTCCGGGCGGTGACCTCCTCGCCGGGCGCCAGCCGCTTCAGGACCTCGCTCAGCACGGTGTACGCGATCCAGGCGGTCTGCGTGCCGCTGTCGTCGGGGTCGACGGCGTGGTCGCCGAAGGCGTGCTCGGCGGCCACCCGGCGCATCGGCTCCCACAGGGGGTCCGTCGAGACGGGGTACCAGCCGGTGACGAGGGCCCCCTCGAAGGGGCTGTCGCGGCCGCCGGTGCGGTCGATCAGCGCCTGGCTGACGCTGCCGAGGACGGAGGCGATCTGCGGGCTGCGGCGCGGGTCGCCGGCGCGCCGGAAGGCGTCGAAGAAGGTCTCGGTGCGCTGGCCGAGCACGGCGGTGACGCAGCCGCGCTCCTTGCCCGACGGGTCCTTGGCCGCCGCGCCGGCCATGGCCTGGCGGGCCTGCGGGACGAAGTCCGCGGTGTCCTCGGCCGCCCGGATGTCCTCGGCTCCGCCCGCCTTGCCGCCGGGGTCGGCCTTCAGGCCGGCGTCGAGGAGGACCGGCATGGAGTCGCCGGCGAGGGTGTCGGGCCGCACCAGGGACACCTGTCCGCAGACCCGGCCCAGCTGGTGGCCGGCGCCCGCGAGGAGGACGGGCTGGCCGCCGTTGACGGGGAAGGACAGCGGGCTCTGGAACTCCTCGGGGGTGACGCCGTAGCCGCCGATGAAGGGGATGCCCTCGGATTCGAGGGGGGCCATGAAGGCGCGCCCGTGCTGGCTGTAGGAGCCGACGACGGCCACCGCGTTCTCCGCGACGGCCTTGCGGGCGCAGTCCGCGGCGCCGCTCGGGGTGTTCTTCTCGTTGCAGGTGATCACGCGGAGCCGGCGGCCGTTGATGCCGCCCCTGGCGTTGGTCCAGCGTTCGTACGCCTTGGCCATGCCGACCATGCCGGGCATGTTGGTGGCGGCGGTGTCCTGCGGGGCGAAGGTCATGACGGTGATGGTGTCCCCCGCGGGCCCGGAGCCCGACGGGAGCACCCCGCATCCGGCGGCCAGGCATGCGGCCAGCGCCGATGCGAGCACGGTGCGGTGGAAGGGGGTCGCGCGTCGCCGATCGGTCATGTCCATGCACCATTCCGGCCCGCGGGGAACGCGGGAGTGAGAGCGGTGCAACGGACGGTGACGGCCGGGTGAAAGCCAGGGGGCGGACGCCCCGCGCCCCGCCCCGCAGGCGCTTCAAGATCGCCCCGGAGGGGAACGTACGATCGAAAGCGTGACATTCGCCCAAGGTTCGAAGAACACTTCCAAACGCGGCGGCCGCTCCTTCACCATGGGCGGCATGCCCCTGAACGACATGCCGTGGTGGCGCTGGCGCAGCAACGTGCGCTCGGCGCTGCACATGATCTCCGACCCGGTCTTCCAGAAGGAGACCTGGCTCGCCGGAGTCGAGGGATACGGGGACGTCACCGACGCCGTGTACCGGCTCGTCGAGGACACCTGGCTCGACAGCTGGTCCGCCGACAAGTACGTCGGCACGATCTTCCGCGACGCCCACGAGGCGGCCCTCGTCGACGCGGCGGTCGTGCGGGTGCTCCGCATCCTGCACCAGGTCGGCCCCGACGCCCCCGTCTCCGCCTACCTGGACCACCCGGACTGGCCCGAGGCCGTCCGCGCCGCCCGCGAGGCGCACGTGCGGATGGCGCAGTCCGACGGCGACGACCCGGACGCGGCGCCGCGGTCGCTGGAACTGCTGAGGATCCTGACCCGCGGCGTGTGAAAAGCTGTGGGGTCATGAGCGACGACCCGCACACCCAGGCCCCCCAGCAGTACGTACTGACCCTGTCCTGCCCCGACAAGCAGGGCATCGTGCACGCCGTGTCCAGCTACCTGTTCATGACCGGGTGCAACATCGAGGACAGCCGCCAGTTCGGCGACCACGACACCGGCCTGTTCTTCATGCGGGTCCACTTCTCGGCCGAGCCGCCCGTCTCGGTGGAGAAGCTGCGGGCCAGCTTCGCCGCGATCGGCGACTCCTTCCGCATGGACTGGCAGATCCACCGCTCCGACGAGCGGATGCGGATCGTCCTGATGGTCTCGAAGTTCGGGCACTGCCTCAACGACCTGCTCTTCCGCACCCGGATCGGCGCCCTGCCGGTGGAGATCGCCGCCGTGGTCTCGAACCACACCGACTTCGCCGAGCTCGTCGCCTCGTACGACATCCCCTTCCACCACATCCCGGTGACGAAGGAGACGAAGGCGGCGGCCGAGCAGAAGCTCCTGGACATCGTCCGCGCCGAGAACGTCGAACTCGTCGTCCTCGCCCGCTACATGCAGGTCCTCTCGGACACCCTGTGCCGGGAGCTGAGCGGCCGGATCATCAACATCCACCACTCCTTCCTGCCGAGCTTCAAGGGCGCGAAGCCGTACCACCAGGCGCACGCCCGGGGCGTGAAGCTGATCGGCGCGACCGCCCACTACGTCACGGCCGACCTCGACGAGGGCCCGATCATCGAGCAGGAAGTCGAGCGCGTCGGCCACGAGGTCACCCCCGACCAGCTCGTGGCGGTCGGCCGGGACGTGGAGTGCCAGGCCCTGGCCCGGGCCGTGAAGTGGCACAGCGAGCACCGGGTCCTGCTGAACGGCAGCCGCACGGTCGTCTTCGCCTAGGACCCGGCAGCGGGCCCGGGCAGGGGCACGGAGCCCGATCCGGGTCCGAGGCCGCCGCCGGGCCGCCCCGGGCGGGGCCGCACGGTCAGAGGCGGCTCAGCGAGGCGGCGGCGAACAGCACGTCGCGGATCGCCTCGCGGTCGCCGTCCTGCCCGACGGCCGCCTCCTCCGGCGCGATGTGCCCGGCGGCCAGCTGGCAGAACTCGGCCCCGTCCAGCGCGATCCGCGCCACCGTGTGCTCCCGTGACGGCGCCGCCGCCGGGGAGTCCAGCGCGATGTCCCAGCTGCCGCCGCCCGAGCCCTCGATCTCCAGGCGCAGGGTCCGGCCCGGCGCGCCCGCCTCGACGAGCCGGCGTGCCGGGGCGGCGAGGCCCGCCCGCCGCCGGTGCGCCAGCGCGCTCGGCAGGAGCCGCGCCGCCAGGTCGATCATCCGGTTCAGGTCCGGCCCCGACGGCGCGTCGTAGGGGTAGTCCACCGCCTCCGCGATGTCCCAGGCGTGCACCCAGCACTCGAAGGCGCGCTCCAGGAAGGCGTCTCCCAGCGGCAGGGCGAACGGCCCGTAGTCCACGGTCAGCTCGGCCGCGCCGCGGCCCGCGAACGAGACGGTCCGCAGGAGGGTGTGCCCCTGCTCCCGCCACGGCTCGCGGACGTGCCGGGTCGGCGGCTGCCCGGCGGAGCTCCAGTAGTGCTCGGTGCGGGCGGTCGCCCCGCCCTGCCGCGGCCCCTCCGGGCCGAGCGGGTCGTCGAGCCCGAGGGCCGCCGCGACGAGCCCGTCGACGGTCATCAGGTGGCCGATGACCCCGGCGACCGTCGTCCGGCGGGTGCGCCGCCGCTCCTCCTCGAACCACTTCAGCCGGACCGGCGTCTCCCACTCGCCGTCGCCGAAGTCCCGCAGCAGCGCGTCGAGCCGCGCGGTCTCGGTGTCGTACGGGCCCGCCCACGCCGGGACGGGGATCCGGGCGGGCCGCTTGCCCAGGCACTCCTCCAGGACGCGCGAGCGCAGCATCGGCTTGAGGTCCAGGCTCTCCTCGCGGTGCAGCAGGCCGACCGCGTCGCGCAGCCGCAGCGCCTCCTCCGCGCAGGGCGCGCACTCGGTGAGGTGCTCCTCCAGTGCCTGCGTCTCCTCGGCGGAGCACGCGGCGAGCGCCCACGCGCCGAGCAGGGACTTCAGCACGGTGTGCGAGCGGGGCTCGGGGGCCCGCCCGCTCCGTGCCGGGGACTCCGCCGGCGTCGGCGGCGCGCCGTCCGGTGCCGGGGGCGGCACAGGGGGCGGGTCCTGCGGGAGCGGCGCGTGCGCGGGGTCGAGGGCGACGGCCGCGCCGCGCGGGACCGGTATCCGGGGCGCCCCGCCGACCTGCTGCTCTTCGGGGCCGGGGCGGCGGCCGCCGGGGCCGCCCGGGCCGGCGCGGCCGTCGAGTCCGTCGTCGGGACCGTTCATCGGGGGGTTCCATATCCGGGCGGGCCGTATCCGGGCGGTGCGGTGTCCTCCTGCGGGAGGGCGTTGGCGGTCGACAGCAGCTGCAGGCCGAGGCGGAGCCGGCGCCGGGCCTCGTCCTCGCTGATGCGGAGGTCCGCGGCGGCCTGCCGGTAGTCGCGGCGCTGGAAGTACGCGAGCTCCAGCGCGGCCCGCAGCGGCGCGGGCATGGACGTGACGATGTAGTCGGCGCGGGCGGCGGCGTTGGCGCTGCGGACCTTCTCCTCCAGTTCCTCGCGGGAGCCGCGGCCCCGCTCGGCCTGCCGGAGCCGGTCCACTGCCCGCCCCTGGGCGATCCGGGCCACCCACGAGCGCATGGAGCCCTGCCGGGGGTCGTAGGCGTCCGGGTGCTGCCAGATGTAGCCGAACACCTCGCGGGTGACGCGGTCGGCGCCGCCCTCGTCGCCGAGGACCCGGTGCGCCAGGCCGTGGACGAGGGACGCGAACCGGTCGTACAGCTCTCCGAGCGCGGCGGCCTCGCCGCGGGCGAGGCGCTGCTGCATGCGGCGGTCCCAGCGCGGTGGTACGTCCTTCGGCATGTGCTGCCCCCAGCCGTGTGTCGACCCCACGAATGTACTGGCCACGGGCCCGTGCGCGAATCTTTTGGCGGAAGCCGCCCCGGAAGTGCGCCGCCGTGCTAGCAGGCTGACGGGCCCTCGGGGGACGGCGGCGACGGCGCACCGGGCGGCGGCACACGCGACCGCGGGTGCGCGCCCCGCCGCGCTCCTCGTGCGCGGGTTCGATGCGGCCACCTGCGGGGCACCTCGGCTTAACGCGCGGGCCATCGAGGGCTTACGCTCTCGCCTTGTCTTGAACTGCACCCCACCGCACATGTGAAGGCGGAACGCCGATATGGACAGCGCAGAGTACGAGCGCAAGATCGCCGCCCGATTCGCCGCCTTCGACCAGGACGGCAACGGATACATCGACCGCGAGGACTTCAGCGCGGCCGCCCGGGCGGTCCTGGCCGAATTCGGCACGACGGCACGGTCGGAGAAGGGCCAGGCCGTGTTCGCGGGCGCGGAGGCCTTCTGGCAGGGCATGGCCGGGATCGCCGACGTCGACGGCGACCAGCGGGTCACCCGCGAGGAGTTCGTCACCGGCGCGGCGAAGCGGCTGCGGGACAATCCGCACCGGTTCGCGGAGATCGCCCGCCCGTTCCTCCACGCGGTGCTCGCCGTGGCGTCCGGGGACGGCGCGGGGACGCCCCCGGAGGCGGCGGCCCGCGTGCTGCGCGTGCTCGGCACGCCTGCGGAGCTCGCCGGCGAGTTGGCGGCGGGTCTCGACACGGACGGGGACGGCCGCATCGCGGAGGACGACGTCCTGGCGGCGTTCGCGGCGTACTGCGGGGTGGAGGCGCCCGACGCGCTCTGACGGGAGCCGGACCGGACCCGCGCGGGCGGCGGGCCGTGCGGCGGCCGCGCCGTCAGCTCCCGGCCGGGGACGGCGCGGTGCCGGTGCCGGGGGCGGAGCTCCCGGTCTCCGGCCGGCCCGTCGCGGGTGCCTCGGAAGGCCCGGCCGGCCCCTTGGGCTGTGCGGCCGCCGGCAGTTCCCAGACGTTCTCGGGTGTGACGATCCTGGTCACGGCGTTTCCGATGAGGGTGCTCAGGCTGCCCTCCTTCTTGTCGATGTCGGAGTTGACGATGACGACGAAGGTGGTGCGCTCCTGCGGGAGCCGGACGGCGATGGTCTCGTAGCCGGGCAGTTCGCCGTTGTGCCCGATCCATCCGTCGAACTCGGCGATGCCCAGCCCGTACCGGACGCCCTGATGTCCCGTCGGCAGCATCCGCACCCGCTGGGCCTGGGTGCCCGGCTCCAGGAGCCGGCCGCCGTCGGGCAGGCGGCCGGAGGCCATGACGGGGGCCCAGGTGCGCAGGTCGTCCAGGGTGGACGTCATGGCGCCGGCGGCCCACGCCCAGCTCGGGTTCCAGCCGCTCGCGTCGGTGGTCTTCCCGCCCGGCGCGAAGTCCGTGTAGCCGTGCACGTACGGGTCCGGGATCTCGGCACCGACCGGGAGTGCGGTGTCGTCCAGCCCGGCCGGCTCCAGGACCTCCTCCCGGATGTAGTCCCTGAGCGGCAGTCCTGCGATCTTCTCGACGAGCAGCCCCAGCAGCACGGTGTTGGTGTTGCTGTACTCCCAGCGGGCGCCGGGCGCGAACTGCGCGGGGTGCTTGAACGCGGTGTCGAGGAGTTCCTGCGGGCTCCAGGCGCGGTCCGGGTTCTGCTTCATGGCGTCCAGGAAGCCTTGGTCCTCGGTGTAGTTGTAGAGGCCGCTGCGCATGTCGGCGAGCTGCCGGACGGTGATGCGGTCGCCGCCGGGTACGCCGTCCACGTACCGGCCGATCGGCTCGTCGAGAGCGATCTTGCCGTCGTCGACGAGCCGGAGGACGGCGGTGACGGTGAACGTCTTGGTGACGCTGCCGATACGGGTGTGCAGGTCGGTCTTCATCGGGGTGCCGGTCGCGGTGTCGGCGGTGCCGAAGGCCCGCTCGTACGATCCGCCGCCGTCCGTCCACAGGCCGACGGAGACGCCGGGGATGCCGGCCTTGCGCATCGTCTCGGTGATCGCCTCGTCGAGGCGCTCCGCGGTGGCGGGGTCGATGTCCACGCGGCCGGGGAGCGCCGCGGCGGGGGTCTGGCCCGCGCACAGCACGGCGAGCAGCAGGGAGGCGGCGGCGACGGCGGGGACGGCCCGGTGGCGTCGGCCCATGGCGGATCACCCCTGTCCTGGAGTGTGCCGGGTCCCCGAGCTGACCCACCCCATCGTAGGAACCTGCTGCTGCGGCGGCGACCGCAGCAGGCGGCTCAGGGCCGGGTGAACCGCTCGCGGAGCTTGTACTTCAGGACCTTGCGCAGGGCCTCGTTGCGGGGCAGGGCGTCGAGGAGTTCCAGCTGCTCGGGCAGTTTGTGCGGGGCGAGGCCCGCGGCGCGCAGGTGGGCCGTGACCCGGTCCAGGGTGAGCGGGGCGGAGCCGGGGGTCTGCTCGACGACGGCGCAGACCCGCTCGCCGCGCTCGGGGTCGGGCAGGCCGATGACGGCGGCGTCGCCGACGCCGGGGAGGCCGTGCAGGAGCTCCTCGACCTCCTTGGCGGAGATGTTCTCGCCCTTGCGGATGATGACGTCCTTGCTGCGGCCGGTGAGGACGAGGTGGCCGGAGGGGGTCAGCCGGCCCAGGTCGCCGGTGCGCAGGAACCCCTCGGCGTCGAAGGCCTCGGCGGTGGCCGCCGGGTCGAGGTAGCCGCTGCAGACGGCTTCGCCGCGCAGCCGCACCTCGCCCTCGGCGCCGGCCGGGAGCTGTTCGCCGGCGGGGCCGGTGATGCGGATCTCCATGCCGGCGGGCGGGCGGCCCTCGGTGTGGGCGAGGTCGTCCTCGCCGTCGTCGGGGGAGCCCATCGTGATCATGGGGACTTCGGTCATGCCGTAGCCGTGGGCCAGCCGGCAGCCCAGTTCGCGGACGACCGCGCGGTGGAGCTCGGGCGGTTTCGGGGCGCCGCCGCCGGCCATCAGGCGGAGGGTGGGGATCAGCTTCTCGCCGGGCCGTTTGCGCTGCTCGGCGAGGAACATCGTGTAGAAGGCGGTGGAGCCGCCGGCGATGGTGACGCCGTGCCGCCGGTAGGCGTCCAGGGCGTCGGGCAGCGCGAACGTCTCGAAGAGGACGGCGGGGAACCCGTACAGGAGCAGCATCACCAGGTAGTCGGGGCCGCCGATGTGGGCGTACGGGAAGGCGATGGACCCGGTGTCCCCGGGGGCCGGGCGCAGGGCGTGGGCGAGGCAGGACCCCCCGGCGAGCAGGGAGCGGTCGGTGTGCAGGACGCCCTTGGGGTCGGAGGTGGTGCCGGAGGTCCAGTAGATCCAGCGCACGCCGGTGCCGTCGGCGGGCGGCGGGGGCAGCACGGCGGGGTCCCCGTCGGGCAGGTCGGCGGGGGCGTGGACGCGGAAGACGCCGCGGGCGCCGAGCCGGGCGGCCATCGCGGTGTGGTCGAAGCCGCGCCAGGCGCCGGGCACGGCGAAGAACTCGGCCCGCGAGGCTCGCAGGGCGAAGCCGGTCTCGCGCTCCCGGTAGAGGGGGATGACGGGGGACTGGACGGCGCCGAGGCGGGCGAGGGCGAGGGAGAGCAGGACGGTCTCGATGCGGGTGGGGAGCTGCCAGGCGACGACCGTGCCCGGCCGGACCCCCCTGCCGTACAGGCCTGCGG
>NZ_RPSE01000222.1:0-10060 GCF_003949955.1 Streptomyces sp. WAC05292 | reverse complement strand
CACCCGGCCTCCTCGGCGGTTCGGCTGCGCGAAGGCTCCGGCACCCCCCTGTGGTGCGTCCACCCCACGGGCGGCAGCGCCGCCTGGTACGTGCCGCTGGCCCGGGCCCTGCCGGCGGGCTCCCCGGTGATGGCGTTCCAGGCGCGCGGCCTGCTCGGCGGGGTCGACCCCACCACGGTGGGCGGCATCGCCGCCGGGTACGCGGCCGAGCTGGCCGCCTCCGGCGGGAGCGGCCCGTACCACCTGCTCGGCTGGTCCATGGGGGCCAACCTGGCCCTGGAGACGGCCACACAGCTGCACGCCACCGGGCACGCCGTCGACCCGCTGGTGCTCATCGAGCCGTACCTGCCGAACCCCGGCGCCCGCCGCCGGCTCGCGAAGGTCGGCGGCGACCTGCGGGAGGCGCTGCGGCTGCGCGACCGGCTGCGCGCGCTCCCGCCGTCCGCGGAGCGCGACCGGGCCGCCGCCGAACTGACGGCCGCCCTGCTGGGCGCGGGGATGAGCCCCACGGAGGCAGGCCTCGCCCAGGACGCCCCGGTCGAGGTGTGGCACTCGCTGCTCACCGCGCTCGCCGGCTACGAGCCGCGCCCCTACCCCGGCCGCGTCCACCTCGTGCTCAGCGGCCTCGCCGCCGCGCTGCCCGAGGACGAGCCGATGCCCGGCCTGGACATCGGCCGCCGCGAGTACGTCGACCGGTGGCGGGCGCTGGCCCGCGGCGGCCTGACCGTGCACGTCGCCGAGGGCGACCACATGTCCCTGATGTCCGAGCCGCTGGCCGCCAGGACGGCGGCGCTGCTGACCACGATCCGCACGGAGGCCCGCCGATGACGACGATGACCACCGGCACCACGACACCCGCCGCGGGGCCGGCCGCCGCGCCCGCCCCGACGGCTCCCCGGCCGGGCGGCCGCTTCACCGAGCGCTACCTCCTCGACCCGGCCGTCAACGCCCGCCCCTACGGCTACCTGAACGCCCTGCGCGACCACGACCCGGTGTACTGGAGCGCCATGCACCGCGCCTGGCTCGTCACCGGGCACGCCCCGCTGATGCACTGCCTGCGCGACCCGGCCGTCTCCGCCGAGCGGGTGGGGCCGCTGATGGACGCGGTCCCCGAGGGCGCCCGGGAGGACGCCGCGCGGGCCTTCGCGATCCTGTCGCGCTGGATGGTCTTCAACGACCCGCCGCAGCACCGGCGGCTGCGGCAGGTGTTCCAGGAGCAGTTCGCGGCCCGCGCCATCGGCCGCTACCGGACGTTCGTGGAGCGCGCCACCCGCGCCGTGCTGGCCCGGCGGGCCGTCCCCGGCAGCACCGGCGACCTCCTCGCCGACGTCGCCCGGCCGCTGCCCGCGCTGGTCTTCGCCCGCTGGCTGGGCGTCCCGCAGGCGCACGGCCCGTCCTTCTGGTACTGGAACGCCCGCGTCGGCGACCTCGTGCTGGGCGCCGCGCAGGAGGAGCGCGAGTACCGCACCTCGCTGCGGTCGCTGGTCAGCCTCGACGACTACCTCGCGGGCCTGGTCCGCGAGCGCCGCGCCGATCCGCGGGACGACCTGATCAGCCAGGTCCTGGCCGGCGGCCGGATCGGCGACACGGTCAGCGAGGAGGAGTTCGTCGGGATGCTGACCCAGATGGCGTTCGCCGGCGGGGAGACCACGAGCAACCTGATCGCGAACACGGTCCTCGCCCTGCTGGAGCACCCCGATGAGCTGGCGGCCGTCCGGCAGGACCCGTCGCGGGTGCCGATGGCGGTGGAGGAGGGGCTGCGCTGGGACGGCCCGTCGAAGATGTCGATCCGCACCGCCGCCCGGGACTTCGACCTCGACGGGCGGGGCGTCCGGGCCGGCGACCGGATGTTCCTGGTGACGGCCGCCGCGAACCGGGACCCGGAGCGCTTCGCCGACCCGGACCGGTTCAGCGTCCTGCGCGGCAGCGCCTCGCACCTCGGCTTCGGCTTCGGCGCGCACTTCTGCATCGGGGCCGCGCTGGCCCGGCTGATCGCGGTCGCGGTCGTCGACGTCCTCGTACGCGAGCACCCCGGCCTGGCCCTCGCCGGCGACCGGCCGCCCGCCTGGCAGCCGTCCCTCCTCAACCGCGCGCTGACGGCCCTGCCCGTCCGCTACTGACCCGCTCCCCCGCACTGCGAAAGGTCGACCATGGCTTCCACTCTGGCGGACGCGGGGGCGCGGCTGCGCGCCCCGGCCCGGCTGCCCTCGTTCCGCCTGCTGTGGCTGGGGCAGTCGCTGTCCCTGCTCGGCGACGGCTTCAGCTACATCGCGTTCTCCTGGATCACCCTCGGGCTGACCGGGTCAACGCTCGCCCTCGGCTCCGTCCTCGCCTTCCAGGCGGTGCCGCGGGCCCTGCTGACCCTGGTCGGGGGCTCCCTCAGCGACAAGTGGTCCCCGCGGACGCTGATGGTGCTCTCCGGCTGGGCGCGGGCCGCGCTGATGGCGGGCGTGGGCGCGGCGGGGCTGACGGGGACGCTGACGCTGTGGATGCTGTGCTGCGCCGCCGCCGCGTTCGGCGCGGTGGACGCGTTCTTCCAGCCGGCCCGCGCCTCGATCCTGCCGTCCGTGGTGGACGCGGAGCTGCTGGCGCCGGCGAACGCGCTGCTCGCCGTCGGCACGAAGGTCGCCGCCGTGCTCGGGCCGGCGGTCGGCGGCACGGTGGTCGCCTTCAGCGACGCCTCGGTGGCCTTCCTCGTCGACGGGGTGTGCTTCGCGCTGTGCGCGCTGTGCGTGGCGGGTGTCCGCCCGCGTCCGCGCCCGGAGCCGGCGGGCGGGGCGGACGGAGCGGCGGGGGCCGCGATGGACGCGGCGGACGTGAAGGACGGGGAGGACAGGCCGGCGGCGCCCGAGGCGGCCGGGGACACGCTCGGGGCGCGCATCCGGGCCGGCCTGCGGTACGCGTTCGCGGATCCCCGGATCCGGACGATCCTGGTGGTGGACGCGGCGGTGACGTTCTGCCAGGCGGGCCCGTTCACGGTCGGCTTCGCCACCCTCGCCAAGGTGGACCTGGAGGGCGGCTCGGCCACCCTGGGGCTGCTGAACGCGGCCCTCGCGGGCGGGGCGATGCTCGGCACCCTGGCCGGCGGGGCGGCCGGCGGGCGGCCCCGGGTCGGCCTGCTGATCGCGGCGCTGGCCGGCTGGCTGGCGCTCGGCACCGGGCTGCTGGCGGTGGTGGACTCGGCGCCGGGCGCCGTGGCCGCGGTCTTCGCGATGGGCTTCGGGATGGGCTTCCAGGGCGTGTTCGGGATGAGCTGGATCCAGCGCAACATCCACGGCTCGGTCCTCAGCCGGGTCATCGCCGTCGACATGGTCATCGGGTACGCGGTGGCGCCGCTGTCGCTGGTGGCGTGCGGGGCGCTGGCCGCGTCGGGCACGGCCCCGATGTTCGCCCTGACGGCGGTGGTGCTGGTGGTGACGGCGGCGGGGATCCTCGCCTCCAAGCCGGTCCGCGCGATGCGCTGACGACGGGGCCCGGCGTCCGGGCCCCGCGTCCGGCCCGTGCTCAGGGGCGGGCGGGGAGCCGGGCCGGGCCGGCCAGGGCGGCGGACAGCTCGCACAGGCCGGCCCGGGTGGGCCGGCCCGTCTTCGCGGCCAGGGCGGCGATGTGCTTCTCCACCGTCCGGGGCGAGATGTAGAGGCGGTCCGCGATGTCCTTGTTGCCCAGGCGCTCCGCGAGGAGCTGGAAGACCTCGTACTCGCGGACGGTGACCCCCCGGGAGCGCAGCTCCTCCGGGATCCGGGCGGAGCCGGTGCGCCGCTGGTGGACGGGGGCGCCCATGCGGCGCAGCCCGGCCCGGCAGGCGCCCGCGACGGCCGTGACGCCGCCCTGGTGGAAGTGCTGCTCGGCGCGGCGCAGCCAGGGCACCGGCTCGCCCCAGCCGTCCTCGTGGGCGGCGTCGGCGACGAGCCGGAGCCCGAGGTGGAGGGCGGTGGCGTACGGCTCGGCGGTGCGGGCGGCCTCGGCGGCGGCGTCGGCGGCCTCCTGCGGGCGGCCCTCTCGGCCCAGCAGGACGGCGCCGGCGAGGAGGACGAACTGCCGGTTCCAGCGCATGCGGCCGGGAGCGGTGGCCGCGATCTCCTCGTACGCGGGCCGGCCGGCCGCGCCGGAGAGGACGTCGAGGAGCAGGCCTATGCCGTAGCGGCCGGCGAGGTAGTAGGTGGTGGGGTTGGAGTCCTCCAGGGCTGCGGCGGCCCGCAGTTCGCGCACCGCGCCGGGCCGGTCCTCCTCCATCAGCGCGCAGAAGGCGCGGGCGAGGCCGCGGGTGAGGGGCTCCTCCTGGGAGCCGGCGCCGTCCCACTCGGCGAAGGCGTCGAGGGCGTGCTCCATGGCGGGGCGGTCGCCGCGGTGGGCGGCGAGCGCGGCGCGGGCCATCAGCACGTACCGGGTGGCGGGGGCGAGGCGCAGGCGCCGTACGACGGCCAGGCACTCCTCGGCGGCCTGCGCGGCCTCGGCGAAGCGGGCGCGCAGGACCGCGTCGAGGATCATGATGCCGTCGACGGTGTGGACGATGGTGGCGGAGCCGAGGCGCTGGGCCTCCGCTCGGGCGGCGAGGAGGGGGCCGGTGTCGCCGCCGGTGAGCCAGGTGTTGCCGCCGATGCGGGTGAGGGCGTACATGCGCTGGAGGGGCAGCCGGTGCCGTTCGGCGGTGTGGAGGGCCGATTCGAGGAGGGCGGTGGCCTCGTCGAAGTCGCGTTCGCGGGCGAGGGTGGCGAGGAGTTCCAGGGCCTGGCAGGCGACGGTGGCGAGGCTGTGGCGCTCGGCGGCGCGGAGGGCGGAGTCGGCGAGCTTCTCGGCGAGCTGGGTGCGGTCGGGGCCGGGGGTGTCGAGCGCGAGGTAGGCGGCGGCGACGTCCACGGAGGCGGAGGTCCGCTCGTCGGGTTGGCGGGCCAGGAGGGATCTGGCCTGCGCTATCTGTCTGTTGCCGTCCTCCCAGCGGCCCGCGGTGTGGGCGACCTTGGCGAGGCGGGTGTGGAGGGCGGCGAGGCGCGGGGTGTCGAGGCCGCTGCCGCCGAGGGTGTGGAGGTTCTCCGCGAAGCCGAACGCCTGGTCGAAGTCGCCGGCTTCGGCGAGTGCCGGCAGCAGGGCCTCCAGGGCGTCGGTGCGGGCGGCGGCGTCCCCGGTGCCGGCGAGGAGGCGTTCGGCGCGGCCGAGGAGGGTGACGGCGGAGCCGATGGCGCCGGCCGCGAGGGCGCGCCGGCCGGCGTCGGTGAACAGGCGTCCGGCTTCGGCGTCGTCACCGGCCTGCGAGCGGAGCTGCGCGACGAGCGGGCACCAGTCGCCGTCGAGGTCGGGGTGGAGGGCCTGGACGGCGTCGGCGGCGCGGCCCGACATGGCCGCCCGGTTGGCGGGCGTCAGCTGGGTGAGGAGCGCTTCGGCGGTCAGCGAGTGGCGGAAGGCGTACCAGTCGGGGGCGGGCTCGTCGGGGACGACGAGCTGGGCGGCGACGCCCGCATGGAGGTGGCTGAGCAGGTCGCGGTCGTCGGTGCCGGTCATCCGCTGGAGCACGGACAGCGGGAAGCGCCGCCCGATCACGGCGGCGGCGGACAGCAGGGTCAGGCCCTGCGGGCCGAGGCGGTCGATGCGGCGCAGGATGCCGCGGGCGAGGGCGGTGGAGACGTCGCTGCGCAGGTCGCCGACGACCCGCCAGCCGTCGTCGCCGGGGACGAGGGCGCCGCTGCCGACCATCCCCTGGAGGAGCTCCTCGACGAGGAACGGGCTGCCGGCGCTGTCGTCCCACAGCCGGTCGAGCGCGGCCTCGGGGACGAGGGCGGGGTCGGTTTCGAGCTGCGAGGCGATGACGGCGCGGACCTCGGAGCGGGTGAGCGGGGCGAGTTCGAGCACGGTCCCGGTGCCGCGGCGGCGCGCGGCCCCGGCCATGTCGAGGGCGTCGCAGGGCTCCGTGCGGATCGTCGCCAGGAGGACAACGTTGGTGTACTCCAGGTTGTCGACGAGGTACTCGACGACGGCGAGGGTCTCGGGGTCGGCGTCGTGCAGGTCCTCCAGGAGCAGGAGCTGTCCGTGCTCGCGGCCGGTGGCGATGAGGAGGCGCAGCACCGCCTCGCCGAGGATGACCATCGAACCGGTGGTGTTCGCGGCCTCGTCCGCCCAGTCCGGGATGATCCGGCCGAGCGCCGGCCGGTAGGGGCCGAGGGAGAGGTCGTCCAGGGGGAGGCCGCCCCGGAAGAGGGACATGAGCGCTTCGGTGAGTGGCCGGAAAGGGACGGTGGGGCCGGTGGTGCTGCTCCGGCCCCGGAGCGTGCGCATGCCCATCCCGAAGGCGGTGCCGACGGCCTCGGCGGCGAGCCGGGACTTGCCGATCCCGGCCTCGCCGACCAGGAAGACGACGCCGCCGCGCCCTTCGCCCGCGTCGGCCAACGCCTCCTTGATCTCCCGCAGCTGCGGGTCACGACCGACGAGGTAACGCGAACGGGAGCGCATAAACCGCAATCTAGTTGATGGCAACGGCGCGATGTGCGGCGAATGTTGGCCGTTTCACGAGCGGAACCGCCGCTTGGCGACCGCCTCCGGTCACCAGGTGGCGTTGGGACCGGACACGCTCGTGTCCATCGCGCTGAGCGTGATCACGATGCCGCTCGTGAGCACCGCGCCGGCCAGGGCCCGGGCCCGGGCGCAGGCCTTGTTCCGCCCCGACAGGGTGATGCCGCCGGCCGGGTCCTCGGTGCGCGCCTCGGCGGCGGCGTCGGCGGCCGCCTCGGCAGCGGCGGCGGACTCGGCGTGGGCCTGGGGCTTCTGCATGGTGGTGGGTACCTTTCCCGTTGCCTGGTGGTGGGGTGGTGCGGGCCGTTCGGGGGTGCCGTCCGTGCGAGGTGCGGGCGGTACGGGTGGTGCGGGCGGTACGGGTGGTGCGGGCGGTACGGGTGGTGCGGCGGTGCGCGGTGGTCAGCGGGCCGGGCGGCCGGCCCCCCGGCCGGCTGCGGCGGGCACGGCGGGCTCCAGCAGCAGGACGGAGGGGACGGCCTGCGGGAAGCCCAGCCGCAGCAGGGCGTACCCGATCCCGGAGAGGCCGGTGAGGAACCCGGGCGAGGGGACGTGGTCGGGGGTGCCGCAGCGCCGGCCGTGGTCCTCCAGCCGGGCCAGCGCCTCCCCGGCGCGGCGGCCGAGCGCCGCCGCCGCCCCGGCGTGGCCGCGGCGGGCCAGCAGGCCGAGCAGCTCCAGCGGGCCGAGGAGTCCCTGGCGCAGGCTCAGGTCGGGGCACTCGGACGGGGCGCCGAGCAGGGCCGCGCACCGGTCGGATCCCCCGTCGGGCAGCAGCGGCCCGCCGAGCGGGGCCGGCACGTCGGCGGCGGCCAGCACGGTGCCCGCGAGGCCCGCGTACCAGCCGAGGCCGTCGGGGCGGTGCAGCGCCTCCTCGACCGCGGGGCGCAGCAGGGCGCGGCCCGCGCGGGCGTACGGGTCGCCGCCGGATCCGGAGCCGGGGCCGGCGGCGGCGTGGCGCAGCAGCGCCCAGCCGATCCCCGCGTCGCCGCGGGCGAACCCCGGCCCGGCCCCGGCCCCCTCCGGCCGCTTCCGGACCTCCGCGAGCAGCCGGTCGGCGATGCGGTCGGCCGTCGCGGCCGCCCGGCGCCCGCCCGGCAGGCCGGGGGTGCGGCGGACGGCGTGGGCGGCGGCCAGGGCGCCGGCGAGGCCGTCGGCCAGGCCGGCGGACGCGTCACCGTCCCCGCCGTCGGCGAGGGCGGCGCGCTCCAGGGCGTCGAGGGCGTCGGGGAGGCAGTCCGCGAGCCCGCCACCGAGCAGCGGGGCGAGGCGGGCCAGGGCGTAGGCGATGCCGCCGATCCCGTCGAGGGCGCCCGGCCCGACCGCGGCGGCCAGGTCGGCGTCGCGGGCGAGGACGGAGACCAGCGCGGGCAGCGGCCGTACGGCCTGCCGGGCCAGCGCGGTGTACCGCTCGGCCCCGGTGAGGGCGCCGAGCTGGGCGAGGAACAGGGCGACGCCCGGGTATCCCTGGGCGAGGCCGCCGCCCATCGGCAGGACAGCCCAGTGGTCCCCCGAGACCTGTTCCAGGCCGAGCCAGTTGGCGCGTCCCGCGCCGTGCACGGCGCGGCCGGCGAGTTCGTCGGCGAGTCCGCAGGCGGCGGCGAGCAGCCGCGACGGCTCCGGCGGCGCGGGCGGAGCGGGCGGCCCTGCGGGCCCGGCGGGCGCGCGTCCGGCGGGGGCGCCGTGGGGGCGGGCAGCGGTGACGGCGAGCGTCGCCGAGATGATCCACTCCTGGTCGTGGCGGTCCACCTCGCCCATCGCCTCGATCTTCTCCCGCACGGTGCGCAGACTCGGCTCGGGCAGCACCCGCTGGATCCGGGTCCCCCGGGAGGTCTCCAGCCAGGTGTGCGCGGGGTGGTGGAAGAAGAGGGGGATATCCCCGCACCACAGGTCGGCGGTCTCGTCCTCGACGAGCCTGCGGCGGGCCGGGTCGTGTGCGGACTCCGTCCACAGGACGGCGAACACCGCGTCGCGGTCCAGGGCGTCGGCCAGCACGTCCGGGTGGGTCGACTCGTCCAGCAGGGTGGTGTAGAGCCGGGTCGAGCGGGCGATGAGCCGCCCCGGGCCGGCCACCCACCGGCCGAGCAGCCCGCCGAGGAGTTCGGCCCGGTGCTCGGTGACCGCGTCGTACCCGGCGCGGAACCCCTCCAGCAGCGCCGCCCGGTGGACCGCGTGCCCGGCGCTACGGCCCCGCGGTGCGGGCCGGTTCAGGCCGGCGGCGGTGGCGACGGGGCCCCGCGCCAGCCGCATCTCGTCCGTCCCGGCGGCCTCCCAGTGCAGGCCGCCGCCGGGGTAGGCGCCGCCGTCCCCGCCGCCGAGGGCGGAGATGTCCATGGCGCCGTCATCGCCGATGAGCAGGCTGGGCAGCAGGCAGGTGCGGTTCACCGAGGCGGCCAGCGCGTCGGCGGCCGGGTCGCCGCCGACGGTGACGGCCTCCGGCAGGCCGGAGTGGAGCAGGGTCTCGGCGTCCACCAGCACCGGCTGGTCACCGCAGGCGACGACGTTCTCGTAGTGCATGTCCGCGCCGTCGACCGCGTACAGGAGCGCGAGGAGGGCGCCCTGGCGGCGGTAGAAGCGGTCGAACTCGGTGGGGGTCGTGCACCAGCGGTGCCCGATGAACTCCAGCCAGCCGTAGCCGGCGCCGCGCACGGAGCGGGCCGTGCGCAGGCCGAGCCCGGGCACCTTGCCGTTGGCCCACTCCACCGCCAGGTCCAGCAGCACGTGCTGGGCGAGCGGGCGCGGCTTGTAGACGACGGACGCGCCGCCCGCGAAGTGCAGCAGGGCGACGGAGCGGCCCTGCTGGTGGGCGTCGCCGCGCCCGAGGTCCACCCGCGCCAGGGCGCCCGGGTCGGCACCGCCGAGCAGTCCGGCGACGATCCGCGGCCGGTCGGCGGCGAAGCGGTCCATCAGCTCGGCGGCGGCCGCGGCGGCGTGCGCGCAGGTCTGCCCGAGCATCCGGGCCAGGACCGGGTGGCGGGCGAGGAGCTCCGCCAGCCCCTGCCGGGTGCCGAGCCGGGCGGTGAACGACGCGAACCGCTCCCGGGGCGTCGCCCCGTCAAGCAGTCCGGCGGTGCGGGCCCGGTGGAGTTCGCGGACCAGGGTGCGGGCCGCCTGCCGGACCAGCCGGTCCCCCAGCGCCGCCTCGAACGCGGCCCGGAACACGGCCCGGTCGCCGGTGCCGGGCACGGCCCGGGTGCGGGCCTCGGCCTCCGCCCAGGCAGGGGCGGTGAAGGGCGCCAGCACCGGCAGGAACACGGCGGCCCCGCCGGCCTCCGCGTCCGCGGTGCCGGAGCCCGCAGCCCCGTCCGCGTCCTCGGGCAGGGAGGCCACGACCCGCTCGGTGTACCGCGCCCAGGCCGGGGCGTCCCCGGCGCGGGCGGCCAGCCGGGAGGGCTCCTCCGCCGCGAGCGCGTACGCCGCCTCCTCCGCCACCCCCAGGGCCGCCAGCCGGGCCGCGAAGCCCGCCGCGTCCCCGAGGGACCAGGAGGCGGGCCGGATGCGGGCGGCCAGCCGGGAGGGCTCCTCCGCCGCGAGCGCGTACGCCGCCTCCTCCGCCACCCCC
>NZ_RPSE01000221.1:0-10130 GCF_003949955.1 Streptomyces sp. WAC05292 | reverse complement strand
GCCCCCAGGGCCCTCTGATGGCTCCCCCGTCCCCGCGGTCGCCTCACCGCCCGGCGGCGGCTGTACGGCGCCCCGCGCGCCCGGGGCGGCTCCCTGGGGCTGTGCCCCGTCCGCCGTGCCGGCGAGGGACTGCGCGAAGAGGTCCTCCTGGGTGTAGTCCGCCAGCCCGCTGACCCCCACGCCCAGCAGCCGCACCCCGCCGGTGGTGTCCACCCCCTCCAGCAGGCGCGCCGCGGCCTCCCGCACCACGGCCGGGTCGTCGGTGGGACCGCGCAGCGTCTCGGAGCGCGTCAGCGTCGAGAAGTCGTAGCGGCGCACCTTGAGCACGATCGTCCGCCCGGAGTGCCCGGAGGCGCGCAGCCGCCCGACGCACCGGTCGGCGAGCCGCTGCACCTCCGTCCGGATCCGGACCCGGTCGTGCAGGTCGACGTCGAAGGTGTCCTCGACGGACACCGACTTGGCGTCGCGCTCGGCCACCACCGGCCGGTCGTCCAGCCCCAGGGCCATCCGGTACAGGCCGACCCCGTGCGCCCGCCCCACCAGCCGCACGAGCTCGTCCTCGCCGGCCTCCGCCAGCTCCCCGACCGTGGTGATCCCGGCCCGCCGCAGGTGCTCCCCCGTGGCCGGGCCGACCCCCGGCAGTGTGCGCACCGGCATCGGGGCCAGCAGCGCGCGCTCCGTCCCCGGCTCGATCAGCAGCAGCCCGTCCGGCTTGGCCTCCTCCGAGGCCACCTTCGCCAGCATCTTGGAGCCGGCCAGCCCCACCGATCCGCTGAGGCCCGTCGCGGCCTCGATGTCCGCGCGCAGCCGCTCCCCCGCCGCGCGCGCGGACGCGGCGTCCCAGGCGGTGCCGCCCGCCTCCAGGTCGACGAAGGCCTCGTCCAGGCTGAGCGGCTCCACCAGCGGCGACAGCTCCCGCAGCAGCGCCATGACGGTGTCGCTGACCGCCCGGTACAGGGTGAAGCGGGGCACGAGGTAGGCGCCGTTCGGGCACAGCCGCCTGGCCTGCGCGGTCGGCATGGCCGAGTGCACGCCGAAACGGCGCGCCTCGTAGGAGGCGGTGGCGACGACTCCGCGGGGGCCGAGCCCGCCGACGATCACGGCCTTCCCGCGCAGGCTGGGCTTCGACGCCTGCTCCACCGAGGCGTAGAAGGCGTCCATGTCCAGGTGGAGGATGGTCGGCGCGGATCTCACGGCCCCGATGCTGCCCTATGCCTCTGACAAAGGCGGCGGCCGGCGTGCGGCCGGTCAGCCCGCCCGGTTGCGGCGCGCGGCCAGCTCGTCCGCGGGGTTGTGGCCGACGACGGTCTCGCCGGTGTCGACCCGCTCTCCGTGCAGCTGGGACAGCGCCTTCTCCACGTCGTGCCAGACGACGCCCACGGCGATGCCGAAGATGCCCCGGCCGCCCTGGAGCAGGCTGACGACCTGCTCGGGCGAGGTGCACTCGTAGACGCTGGCGCCGTCGCTCATCAGCGTCACGCGCTCCAGGTCGGAGAAGCCGCGCTCCCGGAGGTGCTGCACGGCGTTGCGGATGTTCTGCAGGGCGACGCCCGTGTCCAGGAACCGCTTGACGATCTTGAGTACGACGACGTCGCGGAAGCTGTACAGGCGCTGCGTCCCGGACCCGTACGCGGGCCGCACCGTCGGCTCCACCAGCCCGGTGCGGGCCCAGTAGTCGAGCTGCCGGTAGGTGATCCCGGCCGCCGCGCAGGCGGTCGGACCGCGGTAGCCGACGACCTCGGCCGCCGGTGGCGGCGGCGCGGTGCCCGGCGTGGTCTCCGGCTGACGGTGAGCGGAGCCCGCCGCACTGCCGTGGAGCGGGTACGGCCCAGCGTCACTCCGTGCGGGGATGCCCCCGGTCGTACCGTCGCCCGTGATCCTCACGCCGACCCTCCGTCCTTGCCTGCCCCCTCGAAGGTAGGCAGTCGCCCGGGGTGCGTCAACGATCGCCACACTCGGCACGCCGAGTGATAATCACCCTGAGAGTGGTTTCCCGTGCCCCAAGGCCGGGAAAGGATGGCCGAATGGGCTGCCGGCTCCCCGATTCGCGGGGACCGCTTGTCAGTGCGGCCCGGTGCCGAAGTCCTCCGGCGAGATCTGGTCGAGGAACTCGCGGAACTTCTCCACCTCGTCCTCCTGCTCGTCCGGAATGGCGATTCCGGCGTCGTCGAGCACGCCGTCGCTGCCGAAGATCGGCGTACCGGTCCGCAGGGCCAGCGCTATCGCGTCGGACGGGCGGGCACTGACCTCCACCCCGCTGGCGAAGACCAGCTCCGCGTAGAAGACGCCCTCCCGCAGATCCGTGATCCGGACCTCGGTGAGCTCCTCACCGAGCGCCTCCAGCACGTCCTTGAACAGGTCGTGCGTCAGCGGACGGGCGGGGGCCATCCCCTGCTGCGCGAAGGCGATCGCGGTCGCCTCCCCCGGTCCGATCCAGATGGGGAGGTACCGGTCGCCTCCCACTTCACGCAGGAGCACGATCGGTTGGTTCGAGGGCATTTCCACCCGGACACCCACAACGTCGAGCTCGTTCACACAGCAACCCTAGGACCTGCCCGGCAGGTTTGGGTAGTCGGGCCCGTCCGGTCAGTGCAGCCGCACCCCGAGGGCGCTCTGCACCAAGGCCTCGTGGAGCCGTACGGACAGCCCCGCGAGCTCCCTCGCGGTGGCCTCCGCGTGCGCCCGGGTCTGCGGGTTGCGGTGGCGGCGCAGCGGTGCCACGAGCTGTTCCACCAGGCCCGCCTCCCGGTCCGCGGCGGCCTTCATGGCCCGCAGGTGCCTCGGCTCCAGCCCGAAGCGCCCCAGGTCGGCGAGCAGGCGGGCCACCGTGAGCGCATCCTGGTCGAAGCCGCCACCGGGGCCCTCGGCGAGCAGCCCGTACGCCTCCCAGGCGGCCAGCTGCTCCTCGTCCGCCTCGACGGCGGCGATCAGCTCGGCCCGCCCCACCCGGGCGGGCGCGGCAGGCTCTCCGCCGGGGCCGGCATCCGGCGGCGGGGAGGTGTCGGCGGACTCCCCGTGGGCCGTGGGTGCGGGGATGCGGACCCGGTCCCCGCGGTCGACGGCGTCCAGCTGCTCGCGGATGACCTTCAGCGGCAGGTAGTGGTCGCGCTGGAGACGCAGGACGCGGGCCAGCCGCTCCACGTCCGCGGTGCTGAACTTGCGGTATCCGGAGGGGGTGCGCCGGGGCTCCACGAGCCCCTCCGCCTCCAGGAAGCGGATCTTCGAGATGGTGACTTCGGGGAACTCGTCCCGCAGCATCGCGATCACCGCGCCGATGCTCACGAGCCGGTCGGCCTGGCCTGCGGAGCCGTTCGCGGCACCGCCTGTCGGAGTGCGCAGCATGGAACCTTCCCTGGGGATCCCCGGAGCGCCGTCCGGGGGCGGCGGGTGCCGGCCCGGACGGCGCCAGGGGGTGTCAGGCGCCCCGCAGGCTCGCGTAGAAGACCAGCCGGTACTTGCCGATCTGGACCTCGTCGCCGTTGTGCAGCGGCACCGAGTCGATGGGCTCGCGGTTGACGTACGTGCCGTTCAGGCTGCCGACGTCGGCGACGGTGAAACCGCCGTCCTGGCTCCTGCGGAACTCGACATGCCGCCGGGAGACCGTGACGTCGTCCAGGAAGATGTCGCTCTGCGGGTGCCTGCCCGCCGTGGTCAGCTCGCCGTCCAGCAGGAAGCGGCTCCCGGAGTTGGGGCCCCGCCGCACGATCAGCAGCGCGGAACCCGGGGGCAGCGCTTCCACCGCGGCCTGGGCCTCGGGGGACAGCGACGACGACACGTGCTGTTGTCCCGACACCTCGGCCTCGTAGGCCTCGAGGCCCGAGATCGAGATGGTGGACGTGGTCTCCGAGGCGCGCTCCGGCGTCAGACCCGCCCGCAGCGGCGCCCCGCAGTTGGAGCAGAACCGGCTGGCCGCATCGCTGCGGTGCCCGCACCTGCTGCAGACCTGCTCGGCCGGCATGGACGGCTCCTCGTGCCGCGGCTGCCCCGCGGAGGCGTTGGTGGCATACGGGTCGGGAGCAAACCCTCCACCCGTACTCGAGGTTGATGCGTCACCGAAACCTATGCGGGCGGTACCGGCAGGGTCAACAGACGACGCGCCGGGCGCGCCCGGAACGTCGCCCGCGCCGGCGACCTCGTCACGGAAGAGCGGCCGGTCCGCCGGCGCCGGCGCCTCCCCCCGGCCCGCGCGGTGCTGCGCCGCACCGTCTTCCTCGCGGTTCTTCTTTCCGAACAACTTCTCAAACAACTTCACGGGCGATTCCCCTTGAACGAAACAGACCCGCCCGTGGGGCAGGACGAACTCCGAATGCACACACCTGCCGACCCGGACATCCTCACAACGTCCGCAACCACCAGACAGTTTCCACCACGCACCACGACTTCGGTGCGTCGACCCCCCGCAGGCGGCAGCCCGCGTGAGCCGTCGGCCCCCCGTCCTGCATCACGACGATGACGACCGAGCGTAGTCAGGCTGCTTCGCAGCCCGCAAGGCATCCACAACGATCTTCGCCGACCGTGTGACGGCCACGGTGGCTTGTTCCTTTTCCAGCGTCTGCACGACCCCGCCCGGGATGTTGAGCGCCGGTTCCAGGTCCTGGGGCTTGCCGATGACCTTGAACTCGTAGGGTTGTGCGATCTTCCTACCGTCGATGGCGATCCCCCCGCCCTCGTCCGTGAAGTACGAGCCCGCGACGACCCGCACCCCGTTGATCTGGATCGCCTCGGCGCCGGCCGCCCGCAGCTCCTGGAGGGTGTCCAGCAGCTGGTCGGACTGCACCTGGCCCTTCGGGTCGGTGATCCGCAGGGTGATCCCCGGGCCCTGCGCCGCCACCGTACCGGCCAGGATGCCCAGTTGGCGCTCCTTCTCCACCGTCTGCCGACGCGCCTCCTCGGCCTGGTTGGAGCTGTTCTCGAGCTCGCGCCGCTGGTCCTCCAGCTGCTGCTTCTCGTCTTCCAGGCGCTGGGTCCGCCCGTCGAGCTCGTCGAGGATCCGGACGAGGTCCTCCTGGCGGGCGCCGCGCAGCGCACCGGAGTCGCTGTTGGAGCGCACCTGGATGGCCAGTCCGAGGCCGAGGACGAACAGCAGCAGGGCGACGATCAGTTGGGCCCGGCTGAACCGGGGCGGCCACAGTCCGGCCGCGAGCCGCTGCCGGCCCGTCCCGTCGGGGCCGGCGGACCGCCCGGCGCCGGCCGGCTGCGCGGGGGCCTCCGGCTGCGCGGGCGGGCCCGGCGGTACGGCGGCCGTCTCGCGGGGCTGCGGGGCCGGCTCGTCCTGCTTCGGCGGCAGGGGGGCCTTCGGCTCCTCGGGCGGGGTGTCGTCGGTGCTCATCGGCCTCACGCCCGGAACACGTGGCGGCGGATGGCCGCGGCGTTGGAGAAGATGCGGATGCCGAGGACGACGACCACGCCGGTGGACAGCTGCGAGCCGACGCCCAGCTTGTCGCCGAGGAAGACGATGAGCGCGGCGACGACCACGTTGGACAGGAACGACACGACGAAGACCTTGTCGTCGAAGATCCCGTCCAGCATCGCGCGGAGGCCGCCGAACACCGCGTCGAGCGCCGCGACGACGGCGATCGGCAGATACGGCTCGACGACGGCCGGCACTTCGGGCCGGACCAGCAGTCCGACCACCACTCCGGCCAGCAGGCCCAGTACCGCGATCACGATGCACCCTTCTTCGGCTCTTCTGCTGCTGTGGCTGTCCGTACGGTCAGGCTGGACGCGGCGGGCAGCCGTACCTCGTCCGCGGGGGACAGCGTGTACCGGATGCCGTAGCTCTCCTGGAGCACGCGCAGGTACTGGCCGTCCACGGAGTCCTGGAACGCGGTGGGGAGCCGCTTCTTGTCGCCGACCGCCAGCACCTCGTACGGCGGGACCAGCGGCCGGTTGTCGACCAGTATCGCGTCGCCGGCCGCGCGGATCGCGGACAGGGCGGTCAGCCGCTGCCCGTTGATGGAGACGGCTTCGGCTCCGGCCTGCCAGAGCCCGTTGACGATCCGCTGCATGTCGCGGTCCCGCAGCCGGCCGGTGTCGGAGAACCCGCTGTTCTCGCGCGGCTTGCCCCCGGCCGCGGAGGAGGATCCCTTGGCGTCGTCGACGGTGAGTCTGAGCCCGGGTCCGCGGACTTCGGTGGCGCCGGAGAGCAGGGCCGTCCGCTGCCCCTGGTCGCCGCCGTGCTGTTTGAGCGCCTCGCGCTGCCGTCCGGCGACGTCGCCGCGCAGGCGCTCGATGTCGCGTTCCAGGCCGTCGGCCCGGTCGTCCGCGCGGTGGACCCGGTCGATGAGCTCCTGGCGCTCCTTGGCGAGGACGGGCGCGGACATCTGGGTGCGGGCCGCGCCGAGCGTGAGGACCGCGGCCGTGAGCACGAGGCCGGCGGCCAGCACCAGCTTCGCCTTGGCGGTGCGGGGCAGCCCGGAGGTCCCGTCCGCCCGGCGCCGTGCGGCCGCCTCCGCGTAGCCCTCGTCGAGGCTGTGGTCCATCACGTGCGTCAGCAGCGACATGGACGCGTCCGGGCGCGCGGGCGGTACCGGCGCCGGTCCGCGGTGGGGGGGCGGCTGCGACATGCCGCTCATCGTCGCACGTCGGCGCCGCCGGTACCGAATGCGCCCGACGGGTGGACGCGCGGCCCGGCCCGCCGCGGCGGCGGTGCCGCTGCGGCGGGCCGGGCCGGTGGTCCGGGCCGGGTGGTCGGTCAGCGTCCGGCGCCGTCGACCACGTCCGCCCATTCGTCGAGCAGGGCCTGGGCGGAGGCGTCGTCGGGGCCTTCGGCCCACAGGTGCGTGACGGCTTCGGCCGGGTCGGGCAGGACGAGCGCCCACCTGCCGTCGGCCTCGACGACCCGCACGCCGTCGGTGGTGTCCACCTGGCGGTCTCCGGCCGCCTCGACGACGCGCCGCATGACGAGCCCCTTGACGGCCCAGGGGGTCGGCACGTCGCGCTTGAGGACGTGGGCTCGCGGTATCCGCGCGTCGATCTGGCTCAGGGTGAGCTGCGTGCGCGCGACCAGCCCGAGGAGCTGTACGAACGCGGCCGATCCGTCGAAGACGCTGCTGAACTCCGGGACGATGTACCCGCCCCGGCCGTCCCCGCCGAAGATCGTGTTCTCGGCGCGGCCGACGCGCGTCAGGTCGTCGGGCGACGTGGTCGTCCATTCGACCTGGGTGCCGTGGTAGGCGGCGACCTGTTCGGCGATGCGCGTGGTGGTGACGGGCAGCGCCACCTTGCCGCTGCGCTTCTCTGCGGCGACGAGGTCGAGGAGGACGAGCAGGGCCCGGTCGTCCTCGATGATCCGGCCGCGCTCGTCGACGAGGGAGATCCGCTCGCCGACGGGGTCGAAGCGGACGCCGAACGCGGCCCGGGCGGAGGCGACGATCTCGCCGAGCCGGACGAGGCCGGCCCTGCGGGATTCGGCGGTCTCCGTGGGCCGGGATTCGTCGAGGCCGGGGTTGATGGTGAGGGCGTCCACTTCGAGCCGGCCCAGGAGGCTGGGCAGGACGAGGCCGGCGCTGCCGTTGGAGGCGTCGACGACGACCTTGAGTCCGGAGTCGGCGATGCCGGTGGTGTCGACGCGCCGCAGCAGGGATCCGGTGTAGGAGTCGAAGATGCTGGAGGGGAACTGGAGGTCGCCGATCTCGCCGGGGAAGGCGCGCCGGTATTCCTGGCGGGCGAAGACCCGGTCGAGTTTGCGCTGCTGGGCCTGGGAGAGGTCGGCGCCGCGCTCGTCGAGGAACATGATGTCGACGGAGTCGGGGACGCCGGGCGAGGTCCGCAGCATGATGCCGCCGGCGCTGCCGCGGGCGGTCTGCTGTCGGGCGACGGGCAGCGGCACGTTCTCCAGGTCGCGGACGTCGATGGCGCTGGCCTGGAGGGCGGAGATCACTGCCCGTTTGAGCGCGCGGGCGCCGCGCGAGTGGTCACGGGCGGTGGTGACGATCGCGCCCTTCTTGAGGGTGGTCGCGTACGCGCCGGCGAGCCGGACGACGAGTTCGGGGGTGATCTCGACGTTGAGGATGCCGCTGACGCCGCGTGCTCCGAAGAGGTGGGCCTGGCCGCGGGACTCCCAGATGACGGAGGTGTTGACGAAGGCGCCGGCCTCGATCGTCTTGAAGGGGTAGACGCGGACGTTGCCCTGGACGATGGATTCCTCGCCGACGAGGCATTCGTCGCCGATGACGGCGCCGTCTTCGATGCGGGCCGCCCGCATGATGTCGGTGTTCTTGCCGACGACGCAGCCGCGCAGGTTGCTGTGGGGGCCGATGTAGACGTTGTCGTGGACGACGGCCTTGTGCAGGAAGGCGCCGCTCTTGACGACGACGTTGGATCCGACGACCGTGTGCTCGCGGATCTCGGCCCCGGCTTCGACCTTGGCGTAGTCGCCGATGTAGAGCGGGCCGCGCAGGACCGCGTCGGGGCTGACTTCGGCTCCTTCGGCAATCCACACGCCGGGGGAGATCTCGAAGCCGTCCATGTCGATCTGGACCTTGCCTTCGAGGACGTCGGCCTGGGCCTTGACGTAGCTCTCGTGGGTGCCGACGTCCTCCCAGTAGCCCTCGGCGACGTAGCCGTAGATGGGCCGGCCTTCCTTCATCAGCTGCGGGAAGACGTCGCCGGACCAGTCGACGGGGACGTCGGCCTCGACGTAGTCGAAGACCTCCGGCTCCATGACGTAGATGCCGGTGTTGACGGTGTCGGAGAACACCTGTCCCCAGGTCGGCTTCTCCAGGAAGCGCTCGACCTTTCCTTCCTCGTCGACGATGGTGATGCCGAATTCGAGGGGGTTGGGCACGCGGGTCAGGCACACCGTGACGAGTGCGCCTTTCTCCTTGTGGAAGCGGATGAGGTCGGTGAGGTCGAAGTCGGTGAGAGCGTCCCCGGAAATGACGAGGAATGCGTCGTCCTTCAGCGCCTCCTCGGCGTTCTTCACGCTGCCGGCGGTGCCGAGTGGCTTCTCCTCATTGGCATAGGTGAGCTCCATTCCGAGCTCTTCGCCGTCACCGAAGTAGTTCTTGACGAGCGACGCCAGGAACTGGACGGTGACCACGGTTTCGTTCAGCCCATGCCGCTTGAGCAGCCTGAGCACGTGCTCCATGATCGGCCGGTTGGCCACCGGCAGGAGCGGCTTCGGCATGCTCGAGGTCATCGGGCGAAGGCGTGTGCCTTCGCCGCCGGCCATCACGACGGCCTTCATGTCGGAAGGGTCCTCCTCGGGAGACGACGTTCCAACCGATCTCGTCCGTCCCGTACGGCTGCGTCGCGACCGTCCGCGTCGGCCCGCGCGGGAGGATTCAATCGGCCGTGGTGTCCGCCTTGACGAGCCGGCGGACCTGCACCACGTAAAGGATTCCTGCCCACCAATAGAGGGTTGTACCCCATCCGGCGAACGCCCATCCGAAAACTGCCCCCATCCAGGCCAACCAGCCCGTGCCGTCACTGAGGAGGAGGAGCGGGAAGGCGTACATGAGGTTGAACGTGGCGGCCTTGCCGAGGAAGTTGACCTGGGGCGGCGGATAGCCGTGTCGGCGCAGGACGCCGACCATCACGAGCAGCATGAGGTCGCGGGCCAGGAGGGCTCCGGTGAGCCACAGCGGCAGGATGTCCCGATAGGTCAGTCCGAAGAGCGTGGAGAGGATGTACAGGCGGTCGGCGGCGGGATCCAGGAGCCGGCCGAGGCTGCTGATCTGATTCCACCGGCGGGCGAGCTTCCCGTCGAGGTAGTCGGTGACCCCGCTCAGCATGAGGACGACCAGCGCCCACAGGTCGTACTCGGCCAGGATCAGCCAGAGGAACAGGGGCACGCCGGCGAGCCGAGCCATGCTCAGGATGTTCGGAATGGTGAAAATTCGGTCCGTCTGAACCCGAGTCTCCTGGACCTCCACCCGGGGGCCTCCACTGTTGCCGTTGAACGTACGAACGATGCCACCCGACCCTACAGGAGTCGGCACCGCCCGCTGAACGCAGGAAAGCCCCGCACCAGAGCTGGTGCGGGGCTTTCCCACAATGATTGTTCGGCGGCGTCCTACTCTCCCACAGGGTCCCCCCTGCAGTACCATCGGCGCTGAAAGGCTTAGCTTCCGGGTTCGGAATGTAACCGGGCGTTTCCCTAACGCTATGACCACCGAAACACTATG
>NZ_RPSE01000220.1:0-10197 GCF_003949955.1 Streptomyces sp. WAC05292 | reverse complement strand
TCCCGATGCAGTCCCAGATGTCCGACGTGCCGTACGGCCCGTTACCGGCGTTTCGCTGCAATGGCCGCGGATTCCGACCCCCGCCCCCTAAGGCCGGGAGCGGGCGGAGGGGGGGTTGGGGCCCGGCCCCCTGCGGAAGGTCACCCGGTTACCCCGGCGGGCCGGGAAGGGCCGGGAGCCGGAGGCCGGGGCCGAGCCGGGGCCGGGGCCGAGCGCGGGCCGGAGCCGCGGCTCGGGGTGCCGCGGCTCGGGGTCCCGGGGCTCAGTTCGGCAGGGCGCGGAGCGTCGCCAGCTGCGTGGTGAACCAGGCCGCCGGCGGCAGGGCCGTGGCCGCCGTGGCCAGGCGCTTCGTGCGGGCCGCGCGGTCCTCCGGCGGCATCGTCAGGGCCGCGTGCAGGGCCTCCGCCGTCGCCGATACGTCGTACGGGTTCACCGTCAGCGCGTCCGCGCGGAGTTCGCCGTACGCACCCGCCCCGGTCGACAGGACCAGCGCGCAGCCGGCTTCCGAGATGACCGGGATCTCCTTCGCGACGAGGTTCATGCCGTCGCGGACGGGGTTGACGAGGGCGACGTCCGCCATGCGGTAGACCGCGAGCGAGCGGGCGAAGTCGTCCTGGACGGAAAGGAGCACCGGCTCCCAGTCGGCGGTGCCGTACTCCGTGTTGATCTCCGCCGCGAGGTCGCGGACCGCCTGCGTGTACGCCCGGTACTCCGGGAGGTCCTGCCGGGAGGGGTAAGCGGACGCGAGGTGGACGACGCGGCCGTGCCATTCGGGCCGGGTCGCGAGGAGCTCCCGGTAGGCCAGCAGGCCGCGGACGATGTTCTTCGACAGTTCCGTGCGGTCCACGCGGACGATCGTCTTGCGGTCGCCGATCGCGGCCCGCAGCTCGGCGAGCCGTTCGTCGACCTCGGGCCGGCCGGCGAGCCGCCGCAGTTCGTCGGCGTCGACGCCGAGCGGGAAGACCGCCACGTCGGTGCGGCGGTGCCGTACGGGGCCGAGGGGGTTCTTCGCGACGTACCGTTCGCCGCCGGTCCCGGCCGGCATCATCGGCTCGGCGGTGCCCCGCTCGTCGTCGAGGCGGGCGGAGCCGAGGAAGGAGTGAGCCCACGCCCAGGTGTGGAAGCCCAGCAGGTCGGCGCCGAGCATGCCCCACAGCAGGTCGGCGCGGATGTCGTCGGGGAGCATCTGCAGGAATTCGTGGGAGGCCCACGGGGTGTGCGTGAAGTGGGCGATGCGCAGGTCGGGGCGGAGTTCGCGGAGCATGCCGGGGACGAGGGCGAGGTGGTAGTCCTGCACGAGCACGCAGGCGCCCTGCCCGGCCTCCTCGGCGAGGGCTTCGGCGAAGGCCCGGTTGTAGGCGGTGTACGCCTCCCACTGGCGGCGGAAGGCGGCGTCGAAGACGGGGGTGCGCGGGATGTCGTACAGGTGGTGGTGGGTGAACCAGAGGACGGAGTTGGCGATGCCGTTGTACGCGGCGTCGTAGGTGTCGGGATCGATGTCCAGCATCCGGACGCCGGGCTCGGCGACGCCGCGGCGGACGGCCTCGCGGTCGCCCGGGGAGAGGGCGGCGCAGATCCACAGCGCGCCCGGCTGCTCGGCCAGGGCGGCCGACAGCCCGGAGACGAGGCCGCCTCCGCCGCGGCGGGCACCGAGGGTGCCGTCGGAGTCGAGGTCGTAGGAGAGCGGACCGCGGTTCGCGGCGACGAGTACCTGGGAAGCCATGCGGCGAACCTAGCCCGGCCCGCGCCCGCTCAAACGTCCGGTTTCACCCGTGTTCGCCCGCCGTCACGCCACGCGTCGGACCGTGTACTCCTCGATGTCGGCCATGGGCGGCCGCTCCTCGGTGTCCACGGGGTGGGTGCGCGGTTCGAAGCCGTGCGGCCCGCGTTCGAACTGGGTCAGCGCCGGCCGCACCTGCGGGTGCCCCCGGCGGTGGCCGGGGGAGTGCCCGCGGGAGAGCCGCAGTTGCGCGGTGCGGTAGATCGCGGCGGCCATCCGGCCCAGCGCCTGCCCGTCCTGGTGCCGGTGGAGCCGGACGCCCACGTCCACCTGGGCGAGGGCGTCGAGCCCGACGGTGTGCAGGGCGTCGACGAGGAGGCCCAGCTCGACGCCGTAGCCGACGGGGAACGGCAGCCGCTCCAGCAGGCTGCGGCGGACGGCGTACTCGCCGCCGAGCGGCTGGACGAAGCCGGCGAGCCGCGGCCAGTGCAGGTTGAGCAGGGGGCGGGCGACGAGTTCGGTGACGCGGCCGCCCTGGCCGGGGGCGTCGCCGAGGGGGCGGTCGTACATGGCCTTGACGAAGTGCACGTCGGGCTCGGTCAGCAGCGGGCCGACGATGCCGGTGACGAACGCGGCGGAGAAGTCGCGCAGGTCGGCGTCGACGAAGCAGACGACGTCCCCGGTGGTGGCCAGCAGCGAGCGCCACAGCACCTCGCCCTTGCCGGGGACGGCCGGGATGCGGGGCAGGATGTCGTCGCGGTGGACGACCGTGGCGCCGGCCTTCGCGGCGACCTCGGCGGTGCGGTCGGCGGATCCGGAGTCGACGACGACGAGCTCGTCGACGAGCGGGTACGGCAGCCCGTCGACGAGTTCGCGCCGGATGACCTCGACGATGTCGCCGACGGTCGCCTCCTCGTCGAGGGCGGGCAGGACGACGCTGACCCTGGTGCCGGCCGCGCGTTTGGCGGCCAGCAGCTGGTCGAGCGGCCGGTCGGCCGCGGACCAGGAGCGGTCCGCGAGCCAGCGCTCCACCTCTTCCAGCACGTTCGGCTCTCCCTGCTTCCCTCGGCCGGTTCGGCCGAAAAATGATCCATCTCGCGCTTCGGACGGCTGTCTCAACCGCTCGGAGCTTCGGTTACAGTCTTGAACAACGCGAAGGACCGCCGCATGCCGGGGGTCCTTCCGACAAATGCCGGGGTGCGCCGTCGCGCGCCCCGCGCCATACCGCTCATCCAGAGGGGCAGAGGGACACGGCCCGTTGAAGCCCCGGCAACCCTCCAGTCGGTTTCCCGCCGCTGCGTGCAGCAGCAGCGAGGTCCCCGGCTAGGGAAGGTGCCAATTCCGTCTCATGGCGAAGTGCGCCATGGGGAAGATGAGGAGAAAGGGCCTCGCCGATCATGGCTGCACAGACCGTTGCCGTACCTTCCGCCGGAACCTCCGCTTCTGCGCCCTCCGTGGACCTCGGCCCCGCGGCCGGGCTTTCCTGTCGCGAGTGCGGCACCCGCTTCGAGCTCGGACCCATTTTCGCCTGCGCCGAGTGCTTCGGGCCCCTCGAAGTCGCGTACGAGCTGCCGACCGGCGACCCGGAGGCGCTGCGCGCGGCGATCGAGGCCGGCCCGAACAACATCTGGCGCTACGCCCCCCTGCTGCCCGTCCCCGCGGACGTGGCCTCCAAGCCGAGCCTGAACCCGGGCTTCACCAAGCTCGTCGATGCCGAGAACCTGGCCAAGGAGCTGGGCGTCACCGGCAAGCTGTACGTCAAGGACGACTCCGGCAACCCGACGCACTCCTTCAAGGACCGCGTCGTCGCGATCGCGGTCGAGGCCGCCCGCGCCTTCGGCTTCACCACCCTGTCCTGCTCCTCCACGGGCAACCTGGCCGGCGCGGTCGGCGCCGCCGCGGCGCGCGCCGGCTTCCGCTCCTGCGTGTTCATCCCGCACGACCTGGAGCAGGGCAAGGTCGTCATGGCGGGCGTGTACGGCGGCGACCTCGTCGGCATCGAGGGCAACTACGACGACGTGAACCGCTTCTGCTCCGAGCTCATCGGCGACCCGCTGGGCGAGGGCTGGGGCTTCGTCAACGTCAACCTGCGCCCGTACTACGGCGAGGGCTCGAAGACGCTGGCGTACGAGATCTGCGAGCAGCTCGGCTGGCGGCTGCCCGACCAGATCGTGGTGCCGATCGCCTCCGGCTCGCAGCTCACCAAGATCGACAAGGGTCTGCAGGAGCTCGTGAAGCTGGGCCTGGTCGAGGACCGGCCGTACAGGGTCTTCGGCGCGCAGGCCGAGGGCTGCTCCCCGGTGTCGACCGCGTTCAAGGCCGGCCACGACGTGGTCCGCCCGCAGAAGCCGAACACGATCGCGAAGTCCCTCGCGATCGGCAACCCGGCGGACGGCCCGTACGTGCTGGACATCGCGCGCCGCACCGGCGGCTACGTCGAGGACGTCACCGACGAGCAGGTCGTCGAGGCCATCAAGGTCCTGGCCCGGACCGAGGGCATCTTCGCGGAGACCGCCGGCGGCGTGACCGTCGGCGTGACGAGGAAGCTGATCGAGAACGGGCAGCTCGACCCCTCGCTGACCACCGTCGTCCTCAACACCGGCGACGGCCTGAAGACCCTGGAGGCGGTGGCCGCCGACAGCGGGCAGACCGCCGTGATCCGCCCGAGCCTGGACGCGTTCCGCGCCGCCGGCCTGGCCTGACCCTCCCCTGCACCCCGCTGCACCCCGCGCCCGGAAAGGCAGAAGCGCCATGAGCGTCAACGTCCGCATCCCCACCATCCTGCGCACCTACACCGGCGGCCAGGCCGAGGTGCCCGCCGAGGGCGCCACCCTCGCCGAGGTCATCGCGTCGCTGGACGCGAACCACCCCGGGATCGCCGCGCGCGTCCTGGACGACCAGGGCAGGCTGCGCCGCTTCGTGAACGTGTACGTCAACGACGACGACGTCCGCTTCGAGGGCGGGCTGGAGGCGGCGACGCCGGACGGCGCGGGCGTGTCCATCATTCCGGCCGTCGCCGGCGGCTGCTGACCGCACGCACGCACCCTTACGCACGCGCACGACCCCGATTACCCCCTCCGGCAAAAAGCGGAGGGGGTAATTCTGCTTGGTTGGGCGCGGTAGAGTTGGGGAAGTCCCCTCCGCTGTTCTTGCCCGCCGCATATGAACGGGTCGCGTGATGGGTGACATTGAGTCAATGTGCGGGTGCGTTATGGGGCTTTGGCGCGATATGCCAGGTCCGAGTTGCCCGGGAATATGACAAATTTTCGGTCTATTTTCCGCTTTCGGTGTGACCAGATTTCTCGTCGGATTGACCTGTTGCAGACAGCACCGGTGCAGATACATTCAGCCGCGGTCGAGGCGTTCCGGCGCAAGTTCTGACCCGGGACCGCGAAGTGCGGTCCTGCGCAAGGGCCAGTAATAGGGGAGTTAGGCATGGCTCAGGGCACCGTCAAGTGGTTCAACGCGGAGAAGGGCTACGGCTTCATCGCGGTCGACGGTGGTGCGGATGTGTTCGTCCACTACAGCGCCATCCAGATGGACGGGTACCGCACCCTTGAAGAGGGTCAGCGGGTCGAGTTCGAGATCTCGCAGGGCCAGAAGGGTCCGCAGGCGGACATGGTCAAGCTCGCCGTCTAGTCCCGGCGCGATCGACCACCGACGCATACACGAGGGTCCGCATCCTGAGGAGGGGTGCGGGCCCTCCGTGCGTTCCGGGCCGGGGCCGCTCCGCCGCCCTTCCGGCCGCCGGCGCCGCGGCGGGCGTGTCGCCTGCGGTGGCCGGGGATGGCGGGAAGCCGCTTGCACTCGCGGGGGTCGAGTGCTAATCATTGGCGTTAGCACTCTACGAGTGAGAGTGCTACTACACGGGACCGGGTCGGTGAGGCCCGCAGGTCCGGCGGGAAGGAACCGCCGGTCACGCAGGCCGTCCGTCGCGGGCGCGGACGCGGTCCGGAGCAATCCACCCCTCCCCGCGCGCCTGGCGGCGCAGGGGGAAACCCCAGTCCTGGAGGACCACTTCAGATGGCCAAGATCATTGCGTTCGACGAGGAGGCCCGGCGCGGCCTCGAGCGCGGCATGAACCAGCTCGCCGACGCCGTCAAGGTCACCCTTGGCCCCAAGGGTCGCAACGTCGTCCTTGAGAAGAAGTGGGGCGCCCCCACGATCACCAACGACGGTGTCTCCATCGCCAAGGAGATCGAGCTCGAGGACCCGTACGAGAAGATCGGCGCCGAGCTGGTCAAGGAAGTCGCCAAGAAGACGGACGACGTCGCCGGCGACGGTACGACCACCGCGACCGTCCTCGCCCAGGCGCTCGTCCGCGAGGGCCTGCGCAACGTGGCGGCCGGCGCCAACCCGATGGCCCTCAAGCGCGGCATCGAGAAGGCCGTCGAGGCCGTCTCCGGCGCCCTGCTGGAGCAGGCGAAGGACGTCGAGACCAAGGAGCAGATCGCTTCCACGGCCTCCATCTCCGCCGCCGACACCCAGATCGGCGAGCTCATCGCCGAGGCCATGGACAAGGTCGGCAAGGAAGGCGTCATCACCGTCGAGGAGTCGCAGACCTTCGGTCTGGAGCTCGAGCTCACCGAGGGCATGCGCTTCGACAAGGGCTACATCTCGGCGTACTTCGCCACCGACATGGAGCGTATGGAGGCGTCCCTCGACGACCCGTACATCCTGATCGCCAACTCCAAGATCAGCAACGTCAAGGACCTGCTGCCGCTCCTGGAGAAGGTCATGCAGTCGGGCAAGCCGCTGCTGATCATCGCCGAGGACGTCGAGGGCGAGGCCCTGTCGACCCTGGTCGTCAACAAGATCCGCGGCACCTTCAAGTCCGTCGCCGTCAAGGCCCCGGGCTTCGGCGACCGCCGCAAGGCCATGCTCGGCGACATCGCCATCCTCACGGGCGGCACGGTCATCTCCGAGGAGGTCGGCCTCAAGCTGGAGAACGCCGGCCTGGACCTGCTGGGCCGCGCCCGCAAGGTCGTCATCACCAAGGACGAGACCACCATCGTCGACGGTGCCGGTGACAGCGACCAGGTTGCCGGTCGCGTGAACCAGATCCGCGCCGAGATCGAGAACTCCGACTCGGACTACGACCGCGAGAAGCTCCAGGAGCGCCTCGCGAAGCTGGCCGGCGGCGTGGCCGTCATCAAGGCCGGCGCCGCGACCGAGGTGGAGCTCAAGGAGCGCAAGCACCGCATCGAGGACGCCGTCCGCAACGCGAAGGCCGCCGTCGAGGAGGGCATCGTCGCCGGTGGTGGCGTGGCCCTGCTGCAGGCCTCCTCGGTCTTCGAGAAGCTGGAGCTGGAGGGCGACGAGGCCACCGGTGCCGCCGCCGTCAAGCTGGCCCTCGAGGCCCCGCTGAAGCAGATCTCCGTCAACGCCGGCCTCGAGGGCGGCGTCGTGGTGGAGAAGGTGCGCAACCTGACCCCGGGCCACGGCCTGAACGCCGCGACCGGCGAGTACGTCGACATGATCGCCGAGGGCATCATCGACCCGGCGAAGGTCACGCGCTCCGCCCTGCAGAACGCCGCGTCGATCGCCGCGCTGTTCCTGACCACCGAGGCCGTCATCGCCGACAAGCCGGAGAAGGCCGCCGCCGCTCCGGGCGGCATGCCGGGCGGTGACATGGACTTCTGATCGGCCCCGCGCTGATCGGCTGTTCCCGACCGAGGGCGGCACCCCTTCCATCCGGAGGGGTGCCGCCCTCGGCGTGTTTCAGGACGTGGACCGGAATCCGGCCGTGTCGAACTCGAAGCCGAAGGGCTCCGCGACGGTCAGGGGCTTCCCGAAGGGCACCGTCTGCCGGGAGCGGTAGCCGTGCGGCGAGGGGTCGGAGAAGCAGGTGATCTCCGACTCCTGCATGTCGACGACCAGGTAGACGGGCACCAGGCGGCCGTACACCTCCAGCTTCTCCACCCAGTCGGCGTCCCGGGTGGAGACGGAGGTGGACTCCGCGACCAAGGAGAGTGCGGACCCGTCCGCACTGCGGCCGTCGGCTTCGAAGGCCGCCTCGTCGGCCGAGAAGAGGGAGGGCCCGTACGCGCGCCCGGGCGAGGGGAACCGGAACAGGACCGGGGCGGCGTCGACGACGTGCCCCTGCGGTGCGTGGGCGGCGATCCGCTCGCGCAGGACGCGCAGGCAGCGCAGGGACCGCGGCCCGGGCCACGTCGAGACGATGATCTTCCCGCGGATGAGCTCCGCCCTGAAGCCGTCCGGCGCGGCCATCTCCTCGACGGTGCGCAGAAGGCTTTCGAACACGGGCCGGGGCAGGCCCTCCGGGGCGGCGTCCCGCTCGGTCGTCATGGTCGTCACCGTCTCCTCCGGGGCGGGTGCCGGGCGCCGACGCCCTGCGCGGGTGGGTCCACGGTACGGCGGGGCGGGCGCCGCGGCCGGAGACGGGCGGAGCCGCCACCCCGGCGGGTGGCGGCTCCGGAACGGGGAAGGCCTCAGGCGGCCGGGAGGGCCTTCAGGAAGTGGACGTCCTCGTGGCCGCCGGGGAAGCCGGGGACGCGGGCGGTCTCCTCGTAGCCGTGGCGGGCGTAGAACGCCGGCGCCTGGAACGTGAACGAGGACACCGTGATCGAGCGGCAGCCGCGGGCCGCGGCCTCGGCCTCCGCCGCGGCGAGGAGCCTGCCGCCCCAGCCGTCGCGCCGGCTGTCCTCCCGCACCCACACCATCGCGATGCCCGCCCGGTCGCCCCAGGTCCAGCCGCTGAGGCCCGCGACGAGGTTCCCCGCGGCGTCTTCCACGCGCACGGCGAACTCCTCGGGGGCGCTGCCGGACGCCTCCCTGTTGAAGGCGTCCAGCTCCTTGCCGAGGCGTTCGTCGAGGCCGGAGTCGGGGCCGCCGGTGGTGAGGGTGTGCGTCGCGTCGGTCATGCGCCCAGTCTTCAAGATCGCCCGGAGCGCGTCACGCGGATTTGTTTCACTGGGTGCATGAGCGACCTCTTCGTGAAGATCTGCGGTCTGAGGACCGCCCGCGACGTCGATGCGGCCGTGGCCGCGGGCGCCGACGCCGTCGGGTTCGTCTTCGCCCCGGGCAGCCCCCGCACCATCGGCGCCGCCGAGGCCCGGGAGCTCGCCGCGCGCGTGCCCGCCGGGGTCCTGACCGTGGGCGTCTTCCGCGGGCAGCCCGTCGAGGAGGTCCGGCGCCTGACGGACGGGAGCGGCGTACGGGGCGTGCAGCTGCACGGCGACGAGGGCCCCGAGTTCTACGGGGCGCTCCGCGCGGAGGGCCGCACCCTGCTGCGGGCCACCGCCCTGCGGGTGGAGCGGTGCGGGGAGTACGGGGAGGACCTGCTGCTGATCGACGCCCCCGACCCGGGCTCCGGCAAGCCGTGGAACTGGGCCGCGAAGGAGTTCACGGCCCCGCTCGGGCAGTGGCTGCTGGCCGGCGGCCTGGACCCGGCGAACGTACGGGAGGCCGTGGAGACGACCGGTGCGTGGGGCGTGGACGTCTCCAGCGGCGTCGAGAGCGAGCGCGGCGTGAAGTCCCCGGATCTGATCAGGGCGTTCGTCGCGGCCGCCCGCGGCTGAGACCGGGGCCGGCGCCCGGTCCTGCCGTCAGCGGACGACGCGGGCGGCGATGGCGCGGGCGCAGTCCAGGGATTCGGTGTGCGTGGTGTCGACCTCCACGTCGTAGACCATGCCCCGGTGGACGGTCTCGGCCTGGAGGGCGGCCATGCCGGGGGCGCGGTCGCCGCGGGCGGTCTCGCGGCCGGCGGCCACCTCGGCCTTGCAGCGCACGCCGACCCAGAGGACGTCCAGCCCGCCGAGGACGGCCTCCCACCTCTCGCGGGACTCGACGCCGCCGAGGAAGACGTCGTCGACGACGATCCGGGCGCCGGCCCGGGCCATCTCGGCGACGCCGGCCCGCCAGGCCGCCTCCAGCGCGGCGAACGCCGGCCCGGTGCTGACGGCGCCGTCGGCGCCGATGTCGAGACCGGCGTCCGAGGAATGCATCGCCGCGGGCATGGTCTCGATCAGGGTGTCGACGCCGATGGCGAGCCAGGGCTCGGGCAGCACGGCCTGGAGGCAGCGGGCGATCCCGGACTTGCCGGAGCTGGAGCCCCCGTTGAGGACGATCATCTGTGTGGCCACGGCCCCACGGTAGGCCCGCACCGCCGGGCCCCGGCAACGGGTTTTTCCTCATGGCGGCTTCCTGTGCGGACCCCCCGATCGTGGGACGCTGGACGGAGGCGAAGGTCAGGCGGTCGCGCCGGCGCCGGAGGCTGCCCCGTCCTCCTCGACGGATTCCACCAGCGGCGTCTCCTGGAGGGCGGTGACCTGCTCGGGGGAGAGCGGTGCGGCGAAGCCGTTCAGGGCGTGCCGGTACACGTGCACCGGGGTGATGCCGTAGGAGCGGGCGACGGTGCCGGGGTCGAGGCCGCGGCGGACGGTGATCAGGTACGTCGGCCAGTCGGCGGGCGCCGCGGCCGCGGCGCCCGCCGACTGGCCGACGTACCTGATCAC
>NZ_RPSE01000021.1:0-41188 GCF_003949955.1 Streptomyces sp. WAC05292 | reverse complement strand
CCCCCAGGTCGCCGGCATCGACCCCGTCCGGCTGCGGCTGCCCGCCGACCGCGAGGGCCGGTGGCCCGACCTCGGCAGCTACCTCGCCGAGCGGTACGCCGGCACCCGCGGCGCCGAATCCGTGGCCCGGCTGCTGGCCGCCGGGCGGATCCTCGGCGCGGGCGGGCGCGTCCTGCGCGCCGGCGACCCGTACGAGCCGCACTCCCACCTGTGGTTCCACCGGGACATGGACCCCGAGCCGGTGGTGCCGTTCCCGATCGGTATCGTCCACCGCGACGCGCACCTGCTGGTCGTCGACAAGCCGCACTTCCTCGCGACCACCCCGCGCGGCAGCCACATCGTGCAGACCGCCCTGGCCCGGCTCCGCGCCGAGCTCGACCTGCCCGAGCTGAGCCCGGCGCACCGGCTGGACCGGCTCACCGCGGGTCTGGTGATGTTCAGCATCCGCCCCCAGGACCGCGGCGCCTACCAGCAGCTGTTCGCCGAGCGGCGCGTCCGCAAGGGGTACGAGGCCCTCGCCGTGCACGACCCTGCCGTGGAGCTGCCCCGCACGGTCCGCTCCCGCATCGAGAAGGTCCGCGGGGTCATCGGCGCGAGCGAGGTCCCCGGCGAGCCGAACGCCGAGAGCACCGTCGAACTCACCGCCACCCGCGGCGGGCTCGGCCGCTACCGGCTCACCCCGCACACCGGCCGCACCCACCAGCTGCGCGTCCACATGAACGCCCTGGGCCTGCCGATCCTCGGCGACCCGGTGTACCCGCGGATCACCGACCCCGCGCCGGACGACTTCCGCCGCCCCCTGCAACTCCTGGCCCGTACCCTGGCGTTCACCGACCCGGTCACCGGCGCCGTCCACCGCTTCGAGAGCGGGCTGCGCCTCACCGCATGGGACGACCGCGCCGCCTGGGAAACCGGAGCCGGCGGCACCGCCCCGGGGCAGCCGGCCTAAGCCGGGACGCCCGCACCGGCCTCCGCCCGGTCCCCCTCGCGCTCCGCACCGGCGATCCGCAGCGCGGCGTCCGCGACGGCCTCCGCGAAGGCCGCCACCGGGCGGGCCGGGTCCGACCGGCGGATCAGCATGGCGCCCTCGACCAGCCCGAAGACGAGGTCCCCCCGCAGGGCCAGGGCCGCCCGGTCCGCGGCGAGTTCGGCGCCGGCCGGAGTCGCGGCGAGCAGCGACCCGTAGGCCTCGCGCAGCTCCGCGCGCATCCGCCGGAAGCGTGCGAACCGCGATCCGGCCACCTCGGGCAGCAGGTAGAGGGCACCGAGGTGGTACGGGCCCCCGCACAGCAGGAGCACGTCCGAGCGGCACAGCTCCCACAGCCGCTCCGCGGCGGGCCGGGCGCGGTCCGCGAGGAGCGGCCGGGCCAGCCGCAGCGAGGGGGCGACCGTCGACTCCAGCAGTTCGGCGAGGAGTTCCTCCTTGCCGCCGAAGTAGTGGTAGAGCGTCGCCTGGCGCAGTCCGGCCCGTTCGGCCACCGTCCGGGTGGTGGTGGCCGCGTACCCGCGGACGGTGAACAACTCGGCCGCCGCGCACAGCAGTTCCTCGCGCGGCGGCCGCCCCGTGTGCGGTCTTCGCCGGTCCGCGCGCGGCCGGCCGACCCGTTTCGGCCCCTCGCCGATCGCCCTGGTCATGGCCCGATCGTCGCACGGGGCCGCCCCGGAACGATCACGGCAGGAGATCAGATCCCGCCACGTCCGCTTCGGAGGAAGCCCCAAAGGGGTCTATCCGACCGAGCTGTAGGCCACTACACCCCGCAGCAGTGCGTCGACGGCCTTGCGGGCGTTGCGCGCGACGGTGCTGCCGCCCTGTCCGGCGGGCGGCGCCGCCGCGGCGATCTGCCCGAGGACGTCGATGACCTGCTTGCACCAGCGCACGAAGTCGCCGGCCGGCATGTCGGCCTCGCGCAGCACCTCGTCCAGGCTCCGGTCGGACGCCCACTGGTACGCGGCCCACGCGAAGCCCAGGTCGGGCTCGCGCTGGCCGACGCCCTCGGCCTGGTTGATGCGGTGCTCCTCCTCCAGCGCGTCGAGCCGGCCCCAGATGCGGACCATCTCGCCGAGCGCGGCCTTCGCGGCCCCGCCCGGGACCTTCGGGGCGACCGCGTCGTCGGACTGCCGGGCCTCGAAGACCAGCGCCGAGACGCAGGCAGCCAGCTCCGCGGGGGTCAGGCCCTCCCACACGCCGGCGCGGAGGCACTCGGAGGCGAGCAGGTCGAGTTCGCCGTAGAGCCGGGCCAGGCGCTTGCCGTGCTCGGTCACCTCGTCCTCGCGCAGGTAGTCGAGTTCCGTCAGGAGCGCGTGGATGCGGTCGAAGGTGCGGGCGATGGTGTTCGTGCGGCCCTCGATGCGCCGCTCCAGGGCCTTGGTGTCACGGGCCAGCCGCAGGTAGCGCTCGGCCCAGCGGGCGTGGTCCTCGCGCTCGTCGCAGCCGTGGCAGGGGTGTGCCCGCAGTGCGGCGCGCAGCCGCGTGATCTCGCGGTCGTCGGCGGCGGCGGAGCGGCCGCGGCGGCTTCGCTCGACGGTGACGTGCCCGGCCTTGGCGCGCAGCGCGGACGCCAGGTCCCTGCGGGACTGCGGGGAGCGGGGGTTGAAGGTCCGCGGGATCCGCATCCGGTCGATGGGCTCGACGGGGACGGGGAAGTCGATGGAGGCGAGCCGCTTGACCTGCCGCTCGGCGGTCAGGACGAGCGGGCGCGGCCCTTCGGCGTACTCGTGGCCGCGGTGCCCGTGGACCCGCCCGGCCGGAACGCCCGGGTCGAGGACGAGGGCGAGCCCCGCGAACTTGCCGGTCGGGACGTGGATGACGTCGCCCGGCTTGAGCCGCTCCAGGGAGGAAGCCGCCTGTGCGCGGCGCTGGGCCGCGCCCTGCTTGGCGAGTTCCGTCTCGCGGTCCTTCAGGTCGCGGCGCAGCTGCGCGTACTCCTCGAAGTTCCCGAGGTGGCAGGTCATGCCCTCCCGGTAGCCGTCGAGGCCCTCCTCGTTGCGCTGGACCTGGCGGGAGATCCCGACGACGGAGCGGTCGGCCTGGAACTGCGCGAACGAGGTCTCCAGGAGCTCCCGCGAGCGGTGCCGGCCGAACTGCTGCACGAGGTTGACGGCCATGTTGTACGACGGCTTGAAGCTGGAGCGCAGCGGGTACGTGCGGGTGCCGGCGAGGCCGGCGAGCTGGGCGGGGTCCATGCCGCGCTGCCAGAGCACGACGGCGTGGCCCTCGACGTCGATGCCGCGGCGGCCGGCGCGGCCGGTCAGCTGGGTGTACTCGCCGGGGGTGATGTCGGCGTGCTGCTCGCCGTTCCACTTGACGAGCTTTTCCAGGATGACCGTGCGGGCGGGCATGTTGATGCCGAGTGCGAGGGTCTCGGTGGCGAAGACGACCTTGACCAGGCCTCGGGTGAAGAGCTCCTCCACGACCTCCTTGAAGGTGGGGAGCATGCCGGCGTGGTGGGCGGCGATGCCGCGCTCCAGGCCTTCGAGCCATTCGTAGTAGCCGAGGACGTGCAGGTCTTCGGCGGGGATGGAGGCGGTCCGCTCCTCGACGAGGGTGCGGACCTTCAGGCGGGCGGCCTCGTCGTTCAGGCGGAGTCCGGCGAAGAGGCACTGCTGGACGGCGGCTTCGCAGCCGGCGCGGCTGAAGATGAAGTTGATGGCGGGGAGCAGGCCGTCGCCGTCGAGGCGGGCGATGACCTCGGGGCGGCCGGGAGTCCAGATGCGGCTGCGGGAGCGCCGTTCGCGCTCGCGGTCGGCTTCGCGGACCATCTTGCCGCGGCGCCGGTCCCGCGGGTTGTAGGTGCGGCTGTTCTCCTCGCGCGCCATGCGGAGCAGGTCGGGGTTGACCTCGCGGCGGGCGGAGCCGCGGCCGCCGTGGTCGGTCTCCTCCTCGAAGAGGTCGTAGATGCGGCGGCCGGCCATGACGTGCTGCCACAGCGGGACGGGCCGCTCCTCGGAGACGATCACCTCGGTGTCGCCGCGGACGGTGTCGAGCCAGTCGCCGAACTCCTCCGCGTTGGAGACGGTGGCGGAGAGGGAGACGAGGGTCACCGACTCGGGGAGGTGGATGATGACCTCCTCCCAGACCGCGCCGCGGAACCGGTCGGAGAGGTAGTGGACCTCGTCCATGACGACGTAGCCGAGGCCGAGCAGCGACTGGGAGCCCGCGTACAGCATGTTGCGGAGCACCTCGGTCGTCATGACGACCACGGGCGCTTCGGAGTTGACGCTGTTGTCGCCGGTGAGCAGGCCGACCTTGTCGGCGCCGTAGCGCTTGACGAGGTCCGTGTACTTCTGGTTCGACAGCGCCTTGATCGGCGTCGTGTAGAAGCACTTGCGGCCCTGCCGCAGGGCCAGGTGGACGGCGAACTCGCCGACGATGGTCTTGCCGGAGCCTGTGGGGGCGGCGACCAGCACGCCCTTGCCGGCTTCCAGCGCCTTGCAGGCGTCGACCTGGTAGCCGTCCAGGTCGAAGTCGTACAGCTCGCGGAAGGGGGCCAGCGCGGTGGCCTCTTCGGCGGCGCGGATCCGGGCGGCGGCGTACCGCTCGGCGGGTGAGAGTTCCTCGGTCATCTTGTAGTCGAGCCTACCCGTCGCCTCGGACAACAGTCGCGATCTTTATGCCCGCTCCGGGGCCTCCCGCACCCTCGGCGGCGGGCCCCGGTCACACGAGGACGCGGACGGCTCCGGGGACGCAGGCGGCGGTCACGGGGAGCGGGGCGACGGGCTCGCCGTCGGCCCAGGCGGTCAGCCCCGGGGACTCCAGCGTGACCTTGGCCGCGCGGTGGACGGTGACGGCGGGGTGGCCGAGGTGGGTGCCCCGGTAGACCTTGGGGAAGACGGTGAGGAGGGTGGTGCGGCTGCAGTCGCCGACGACCACGACGTCGAAGAGCCCGTCGTCGGGGGCGGCGTCGGCGCAGATCCGCATCCCGCCGCCGTAGGAGGGCCCGTTGCCGACGGCGACGAGGGTGGCCTCGGTCTCCAGGGCGGGGCCGTCGTCGAGGGTGATCCGGTACGGGAACGGCCGGAAGGCGGCCAGCTCGGCCAGCATGGCGAGGTCGTACTTGAAGCGGCCGGCGGGCAGCCGCATCCGGTTGCCGCGGTCGTTGACCCGCGAGTCGAAGCCGGAGCACAGCACCGTGCCGAACCAGGTGCCGGCGGCCCGGCCCAGGTCGATCTCGCGGAAGCGGCTCCCCTTGAGCGCCTCGGCGGCCAGCCGGCCCGCGCGGGCGGGCTCGCGGACGGGGAGCCCGAGGGAGCGGGCGAAGTCGTTGCCGGTCCCGACCGCGACGACGCCGAGCGGGACGAGCGTCCCGGCGAGGGCCTGCAGGGCGAGCGAGACCACGCCGTCGCCGCCGACGGCGACCACCGCTCCGGTGCCGCCGCGGACGGCGGTGCGCAGCCGGGCCAGGGCGTCCCCGGCGTCGGTGCCGACGACCGTGCGGACGTGGAACCCCGCGGCTCGGAGCGCGGCGGCGGCCGGCTGCGCGGCGTGCCCGCCCCGGCCGCGGCCCGCGGCCGGGTTGACGAAGAGGGTGATCTCGGCGGTCACCCCGGTGAATGTACCTGTCAGGTCGCGTCGTCGTAACCGTTGACCCGGCGGGTGCCACCGTCGGCCTGCTCGGGCAGGGCGGCCGGGGCCGGGACCGCTTCGACGGCGCCGATCGGGGCGGGGGTCAGGTCCAGGTCGGCGGCCTCGTCGTCGGAGAGCCGCGCGTTGGGGTCGTTGCGGCGCCGCCTGCGGTCGTTGACCAGGCAGACGCCGAGCGCGAGGAAGTACAGGGCGACGATCGGCGCGGCGAGGGAGAGCATGGTGAGCGGGTCGCCGGTGGGCGTCGCGAACGCGGCGAACACCGTGATGCCGAGGATCATGCCGCGCCACCAGCCGGCGAGGCGCTTGGCGGTGACGACGCCGGTGAAGTTCAGCAGGATCAGCAGCAGCGGCAGCTCGAAGGCGAGGCCGAAGACGATGACCATGCGGGTGACCAGGTCGAGGTAGTCGTCGACCGGGAGCAGGTTGCGGGCGTGCTCGGGGGTGAAGTCGAGGAGGATCGTCGCGGTCTGCGGGAGCAGGCGGTAGGCGAGGACGGCGCCGGCGCCGAAGAGCGGCGCGCCGAGGGCGACGAAGCCCATCGCGTACTTCTTCTCGTGGCTGTGCAGGCCGGGTGCGACGAACGCCCACAGCTGGTACAGCCAGACCGGGGCGGAGAGCACCACGCCGGCCATGAGGGAGACCTTGAGGGCGATGGAGATGGGGGCGATGAGGCCGTTGACCGTCATGTCGGCGCAGGGCCGGCCGTTGCGCTGCGAGACCACGCCGTTGGTGCAGCCGACGGAGTCCAGCATCGGCTTCAGCAGGAAGTCGATGACGTCCTTGTAGAAGAAGGCCGCCGCGATGGTGATCACGAGGATCGCCAGGACCGACTTCAGCAGGCGGTTTCTCAGCTCACGCAGGTGCTCGACCAGCGGCATGCGCCCTTCGGCGTCCTTGGCCTGCTTGTCCTGCTTCTCCTGCTTGCGGGCAGACTTGAGCAACCCACGTCCCTCGTCTCGCATCGATGACCGTTGTCCCGTGATCGCGGCCCGGTCGTGACCGCGGCCGGTTCCGGGGAATCAGCCCTGGGCGGTGTGGTTCGGCTCGCCGACGGGACGGGAGCTGGTCACGTCGCCGGGCGCGGCCTTGATGGTGCGCGGGGCGGCCTGCTGCGGCGCCGGGTCGGCGGTGCGCGCGGCGTCGTCGGCGGCGTTCTCGTTCTTCATGGCCTTGGCCTCGCTCTTGAGGATGCGGGCCGACTTGCCGAGCGAGCGGGCCATCTCGGGAAGCTTCTTCGCGCCGAACAGCAGGACGATGACAGCGATGATCAGAAGGATCTCGAGGGGCTTCAGATTGCCGATCATGTGTGTCTTCCTTCTCACCGGACGGCTGGTTGTGGTCGGGCGGACGCGCAGGGTGATCCGACACGGCCGCTGCAAGGATCGTAACCCCCTGGGGTTAACGTCCGGCAATCCCCCGGCGTATCCCGTCTTGCGCACCGCCCCGACGGACGGTACGGGCTGATCCGTGCATGCCAGAGGCCCTCCGGCGTCCGGCCGTGCGCCGCCCGCCGGTCAGCGGCCCGCCGTCCGACCCGCCCGGGCCAGGTCGGAGGCCGCCTGCTCCAGGTCCCCGGAGGCCTCGGCGATGCGGCGGCTGGCCAGGGCGACCTGGCCGGAGAGCCGGCGCACCTCGGCGAAGACCCGCAGGGCCATCACGGCGAGGACGGTGAGCCCGAGGAATCCCAGGGCGATTGCGAGCATCGGCCACAGCATGGGGACGAGCCTAGGCCACCGGCGGCGTCACACGCTGCGCAGGGTGCTCACGCCGCCGCCGGTCAGGAGCTCGACGATCCGCTCCCCGGCCGGCTTGCGCACGGTCGACCCGCACCGGGGGCAGGTGAAGGAGTAGAACGTGGTCCGCCGGCTGCCGCCGATGACCAGCCGCAGGGCGGCCGCGTCCAGCTCGAAGCGGGCCCGGCACTCGGTGCAGGCCGCCTTGAACGCGACCGGTCCGGCCGCCGCGGCGGACCGGCCCGGCGACCCGGCACCCGCGTGCCCGCCCCTCGGCCCAGACATTGGCGACATCCTCGGCGCTCCCCTCACCCGTACGTCTTCACTGCACTGCGGCCCCACCGCCCGCGCCGCCGCGCGGCGCGATGCGGCTCAGGCCGGTTCGCCGTAGCCGGCGAGCGCCTCGCGGGCCGCCTGCCGGGCGCTGTCGGCGAGGGCCTCCGGCGACACGATCCGGCCGTCGCGGCCGAGGCGCAGCGCGAGGCGGCGCAGCGAGGCCGGGTCGGGGCTGCGCAGGGTGATGCGCAGGCCGCCGTCGGGCAGCTCCTCGGCGCTGTCGTGGGGGTAGTACTCGGCGACCCAGCGGCCGGCCGGACCGACCTCGACGACGACCTCGGGGTCCTCTGCGGCCGGCTGCACCAGCCCGACGGACAGGTCGCGCGGCTCGATGGCGGGCGGCTCGGAGCGCTTGTCGAGGAGGCGGATCTCGGCCACCCGGTCGAGGCGGAAGGTGCGGCGCGCCTCCGAGAGGTGGCACCAGCCCTCCATGTACGTGTGCCCCACGGCGAAGAGCCGGATCGGGTCGACGGTGCGCTCGGTGAGCTCGTCGCGGGCGGGCGAGTAGTAGCGCAGCCAGAGCCGGCGGCGCTCGGAGATGGCGCGGTCGACGTCCGCGAAGACGCCGCCCTCGGCCTCGAAGGTCACCGAGAGCCGGGAGCTGGCCCCGGCGGCCTCGCCGGCCGCGGCCTCCAGCTTGGCGGTGGCGCGTAGCAGGGCGTCGCGGTCGCTCTCGCGCAGGCCGGGCAGGGTGGCGACGGCGCGGGCCGCGACGAGCAGGGCGGTCGCCTCGTCGGCGGCGAGGCGCAGCGGCTCGGCGGTGGACTCGCCGGAGGCGTCGGCGTTGTGCCACCAGATGCGCTCGCCGTCGGTGTCGATGTCGAGGAGGTCGCCGCCGCGGAAGCTGGTCCCGCACATGGGCAGCACGTCGAGGTCCGAGATCAGCTCGTCCTCGGTGATGCCGAAGGCGCGGGCGACGTCGGCGACGTGCGCTCCGGGGCGCTCGCGCAGGTAGGTCACCAGGGACAGCATCCGGCGGGTCTGGTCGATGGCGTTGGCGGCCATGCTGGTAGGTCTCCCCCTCAGGGCACCCGCGGGAGGCGGGGTGCGGTGTGCGTACGGTGCGGGCGCGGGTGGCGGCCGGTGCGGCGGCCCGGCGCGCAGGCGGTGCGGGCTCCTCGGCGCGGCCGGACGGATCGGCCGGCCGCGGACGGACGGGCGGTTCTCAGCCCGCGGCGACCGCGCGGAGCCGGTCCACGACGTCGGCCCGCAGGTCGGCCGGCTCCACCACCACGACGTCCGGCCCGAATTCGACGAGCCAGGCGTCGAGCCCGTGCCCGTACGGAATCTCCAGCTCGTCCCAGCCGTCGGCGCCCTCACGGACGGCGGTGGCCTTCGCCCGCAGCGGGTAGCCGGCGCCCGCCCGGAGCCGGATGACGGCGGACCGCTCCGCGCTCTCCCCCGCCCAGGCGGCCACGGTCTCGCGCACGGTGACCACGTCGGGCACGTCGGCGGTGTACCTGCCGGCCCGGGAGCGGACCTTGCCGGTGATGCGGGAGAGCCGGAAGACCCGCTCCGCACCGCGGTCGCGGTCGTGTCCGGCGAGGTACCAGTGGCCGCGCCAGCATTCGAGCGCCCAGGGCTCCACCTGCCGGGTCTCGGGCCGGGCGGCGGTGGACTTGCGGTAGTCGAAGACGACGGGCCGGCGGTCGCGGCAGGCCAGCATGAGCGGCTCGAACGCCGCCTCGTGGACCGGGATGCGCGGCTCGATGGCGCTGTGCTGCCCCTCGAAGGGGTTGTCCGCCTCGGGCATGCCGCCCGCGCGCAGCTTCTGCAGCGCGCCGCTGGCGGCGCCGGCGAGGCGGGCCTGCTGCCACACCTTGGCGGCCAGGCCCAGGGCGGCGGCCTCCTCCGCGTCCAGGGAGACCGGCGGGAGGCGGTTGCTGTCGCGGCGCGCCAGGTAGCCGGTCTCGCCGTCGAGGTTCTCCACGGTCTCGATGACCAGGCCGAGTTCGCGCAGATCGTCCTTGTCCCGCTCGAACATGCGGTTGAAGGACTCGTCGTTGCCCGCTTCCATGTACGCCTCGATGGAACCGCGGAGCTCGCGCTTGCTCAGCGGCCGACGGGTCCCCAACAGGCACAGCGCCAGGTTCATCAGCCGCTCGGCCTTGGCAATCGCCATCGACGCCCTTCCGCCCTTCTCCTGCTCCCGCGTGGTGCGGGTTCCGTGACCGTTGACCGTACCGCCCCGGCGCTCCCCGGCAAAAGCGAGGGCCCCCGCCTCGCGGCGGGGGCCCCTGCTGTGCTGCGGGTGACGGGTCAGACGCCCATCAGGTCGCAGACGAAGATCAGCGTCTCGCCCGGCTTGATGGCCGGGGTCGGGCTGTGGTCGCCGTAGGCGAGGTGGGCGGGGATCGTCAGCTTGCGGCGGCCGCCGACCTTCATGCCCTCGACGCCCTTGTCCCAGCCCTTGATGACCTGGCCGATGCCCAGGATGAACTGGAGCGGGGCGCCGCGGTTCCAGGAGGCGTCGAACTCCTCGCCGGTGGAGAAGGCGACGCCCACGTAGTGCACGGAGACCTTGGAACCGGCCGTGGCCACGGCGCCGTCGCCCTCCCAGATGTCCTCGATCACGAGGTCGGCCGGGGCCGGGCCCTCGGGGAAGTCGATCTCGGGCTTCTCGAGCTTGTCGCTCACGGAACTGCTCCTCAAAACGGTGAACGGGCCCCTCCAGCGGTGGCTGGAGGGACAACCGGGACAGTCTTACATCACTGTGAGGATGTCGAGGCTGAAGACGAGCGTCGAGTTCGCGGGGATCGTGCCCTGCTGCTTGTCGCCGAAGCCCTGGTCCGGCGGGATGACGAGGAGGATGCGGCTGCCGACCTTCTTGCCGACCAGGCCCTCCTTCAGGCCCTTGACGGAGATGTCGCCGATGGGCCACGTCACGGTCTGGTCGAGGGCGTACGTGCTCTCGAAGGTCTTGTCGTCCTTCCACGTCTTGCCGTGGAACTTGACGACGACGCTGTCGGAGTCCTTGACGGCCGGGCCGTCGCCTTCCAGCACGTAGTTGGAGACCAGCTTGGCCGGCGGCTCGGCGTCCTTCGGGACGGCCACGGAGACTTCCTTGCCGTCCGTGTTGGTGCCGATCTGCGGCAGGGCCTTGTCGCCCTGGGGGACCTCCTTGCCGGCGGCGGAGGCCGGGATGCTGGTGCCCTTGACGATGTCCACGACGAAGACGAGCGTGGCGCCGCCCTTGATCTTGGGCGGGGAGCCCTTCTCGCCGTAGCCGAGGTCCGGCGGGATGACCAGTTCGAGGCGGCTCCCGACCTTGCGGCCCTCCAGGCCCTGGTCCCAGCCCTTGATGACGGCGCCCGCGCCGATCGTCACCTCGAAGGGCTTGCCCTTGCCGAAGCTCTGGTCGAACGGCTCGGTGCCGTCCCAGACCTGGCCGAGGTAGTTGACCTGGGCGACGTCGCCCTTCTTCAGCGCGGGGCCGGTGCCCTCGCTGATGGTCTCCACCTTCAGTTCCTTCGGCGGCTGGCCCTCGCCCTTGGAGAGGGTCGGGGTCTCACCGAACTTGGCGCCCTTGGTGATCGCGGGCACCCCGTTCTTCATCTCGGCCTTGGTGTCGGCGGAGTCGGAGCCGCTGTCGCCACAGGCTGCTGTCGACAGCAGCAGAAGGGGTACGACCAGCAGGCCGGCAAGTCGGCGCACGTGTTCCTCAGATCTCAGACGGCAACGGTCGTCGCCACTCTAAGGCGTGCGCGGGGCCCCGTACGAGATCCGTACGGGGCCCCGGGCCGGATCGGTGGTACGTCACATACCGGCGATCAGCTTCTCGACGCGGTCGTCGACCGCCCGGAACGGGTCCTTGCACAGCACGGTCCGCTGCGCCTGGTCGTTCAGCTTCAGGTGCACCCAGTCCACCGTGAAGTCGCGCCGCTGCTCCTGCGCCCGGCGGATGAAGTCGCCGCGCAGCCGCGCCCTCGTGGTCTGCGGGGGAACCGACTTCCCCTCGAAGATCTTGAGGTCGTTGCAGATCCGCGCCGCCTGCCCCTTGCGCTCCAGCAGGTAGTACAGGCCGCGCCGGCGGTGGATGTCGTGGTAGGCGAGGTCTATCTGCGCCACCCGCGGGTTCGACATGGTCATGCCGTGCTTGGCGCGGTAGCGCTCGATCAGCTGGTGCTTCATGACCCAGTCGATCTCCGTCGCGATCCGGCCCAGCTCCTGCTGCTCGATCGCGTCCAGCGTGCGGCCCCAGAGCTCCAGCACCTGGTCCACCGTGCCGGTGCGGATCCCGCGGCGCTCGGCGAAGTCCACCGCCTTGTCGTAGTACTCGCGCTGGATCTCCAGGGCGGAGGCCTCGCGGCCGCTCGCCAGCCGCACCTTGCGCTGGCCGGTGGTGTCGTGGCTGACCTCGCGGATCGCCCGGATCGGGTTCTCCAGGGTCAGGTCCCGCATCACCGTGCCCGCCTCGATCATGCGCAGCACCAGGTCGGTGGAGCCGACCTTGAGCAGCATGGTCGTCTCGGACATGTTCGAGTCGCCGACGATCACGTGCAGGCGGCGGTAGCGCTCGGCGTCCGCGTGCGGCTCGTCGCGGGTGTTGATGATGGGGCGCGAGCGCGTCGTGGCGGAGCTGACGCCCTCCCAGATGTGCTCGGCCCGCTGGCTGACGCAGTACACCGCGCCCCGCGGCGTCTGGAGCACCTTGCCCGCCCCGCAGATCAGCTGCCGCGTGACCAGGAACGGAATCAGGATGTCCGCGAGGCGGGAGAATTCCCCGTGCCGCGCCACCAGATAGTTTTCGTGGCAGCCGTACGAGTTCCCCGCCGAGTCCGTGTTGTTCTTGAAGAGGTAGACGTCGCCTGCGATTCCCTCCTCGTGCAGACGGCGCTCGGCGTCGACGAGGAGGCCCTCGAGAATGCGCTCGCCGGCCTTGTCGTGGGTGACCAGTTCGGTCACGTTGTCGCATTCAGGAGTTGCATATTCCGGATGCGATCCCACGTCGAGGTACAGGCGGGCGCCGTTCCGCAGGAAGACATTGCTGCTGCGGCCCCATGACACGACACGGCGGAAGAGGTAGCGCGCCACTTCGTCAGGAGACAGTCGGCGCTGTCCCCTGAACGTGCACGTGACGCCGTACTCGTTCTCCAGCCCGAAAATGCGGCGGTCCATGACTGAACATTACGCCTCTGGACCTCTCCTGAAACCGGGTTCGAGAACGCCGTTTCGATCAATTGTCGACGAGCAGCGCCCCGCCGGCCCCCTTGACGGGCTCCGCGGAGCCCGTCACGGTCCGGGACCGGCCCGGCGCGGACAGGATCCGCTGAGTGGCCGTCAGCACCGCCAGAGCGGCGACGCCGGCCCCGCAGGCGACCGCGAACCCGGACGTCACCCCGCCCAGTTCCACGGCCGGACCGGCCGCCGCCGTGCCCGCCGCCGCGCCCACGCCGAAGAAGGTCACCAGCCAGGAGAAGGCCTCCGTCACCGTGCCCGCCGGGGCGTGCCGGTCGACGACGATGAACGCGCAGGCGATGGTCGGCGCAAGGAAGACGCCCGCCAGGGCCGTGAGCGCCGTCATGGCCACCGGGCCCGGGGTCAGCAGCAGCGGCAGGTAGCCCAGCGCGAGGAAGGCCACCAGCCACAGCAGCCGCCGCTCGGCCGGGCCGCTCCACTGCCGCGCCCCGTATGCGACGCCGCCGAGCAGGGCGCCCAGGCCCAGGGCGGCCATCAGCCAGCCGTAGACGCCCTGGCCGCCGTGGCCGTCGGCGTACGCCATGGCGGCCACCGTGATGGAGCCGAGGGCCGTGCCGACGAAGAAGAAGGCGCCGAGCAGCGCCAGCAGGCCCCGGGAGCGCAGGGCGCCCAGCCAGTGGGCCTCGCGGGGCTCGGAGCGCCAGGTGCGGGAGGGCTCGCTGAGCACGACGGAGAGGGCCCCGAGAACACCGAGGGCGTTGATGACCAGCAGGGCCCCGGCCGGGCTCCACAGGGCCACGGACAGCGTGACCAGGAGCGGACCGACCGTGTACATGACCTCCTGCGCGACGGCGTCCAGGGCGTACGCGGCGTGCACGCGGTCCTCGCGGCCGCCGAGCACCGAGGGCCACAGGGCTCGCAGGCCGCCTTCCAGCGGCGGGGTGAAGAAGCCGGCGACCACGACGGCGCCGTACGCGACCGCGGCCGAGCCGGTGCCGGCAAGGGCCAGCCAGGCAGTGCCCAGCGCGGAGACCACGGCGGCGGGCAACTGCACGCGGGGCTGCCCGAAGAGGTCGACGGCCCGGCCGAGCAGGGGCTGGCCCACCGCGTTCGCGACGCCGTAGACCGCGGCGAGGGCGCCCGCGAGACTGTAGCTGCCCCCCTCGGCGCGGACGAAGAGCACGATCGCGATCGCCGCGGTGGCGTTCGGCAGGCGGCCGACGAGCGTACCCGCCAGCAGCCGCGCGGCGTGCCGGGTCCTGAGCAGCTCCGCGTATCCCGCGGCCATCTTCTGCCCCCTTCTGCCCGGATCCCGCCGGGGTAATACGTATAACTAGACGCGTCATACGTACCATGGCGGCAGCCCGCGGGTCCACCCGGTCGGCGGGCCGCACCCCGCCGACCTCGTACTCCAGGAGCTCCGTGTGACGAGACCCACCAGCCGGGACGTCGCGAGCGCGGCCGGGGTCTCCCAGGCCACCGTCTCCCTCGTCCTCGGCGGCAAGTGGCGCGGCCGCGTCTCCGAGCGCACCGCGGGACTCGTCCGCGAGGCCGCCGCCGAACTCGGCTACCGGCCCAACCTCGCCGCCCGCAACCTGCGCCTCGGCAGCACCCGCACCGCCCTGCTCGTCGTCCCTGCCCTGACCAGCGAGTTCTTCGCCCGCGTCTACACCGGCGCCGCCCGCGTCGCCTCCGAGCACGGCTTCGGCGTCGTCCTCTACCCGTCCCCCGAGGGCATCGGCCCCGCCCGCGACCCCTTCCCCTCGGCCCGGGCCGCCCTCGACGGAGTCATCGCCTCCTCCATGGCCGCCGGCGCCCTCGACGCCATCGGCGGCGCCGAGCTGCCCCTGGTCATGCTCGACAGCGACCCCTCCGGCGGCCGGGCCGCCGCCCGCGTCAACCTCGCCGTGGCCGACGGCGTCCGCCAGGTCGCCGAACACCTCCTCGGCCTCGGCCACCGCCGCTTCCTGCACTTCGCCGCGGACGTCGACAGCTGGACCTTCGACGTCCGCGCCGAGACCCTCGCCGCCCTCCTGGGCCCGCATGCCGAGCTGCGCACGGTGCGGGCCCCGCTGTCCGTCCCCGACGCCCGCACGGCCATGGAGGCCGCCCTGGCCGCCCCCGGGGAGCGCCCCACCGCCGTCGTCTGCGACGACGACCTCCTGGCCGCCGGAGCCTGCAAGGCAGCCCGCCGCCTCGGCCTGCGCGTCCCCGAGGACCTCTCCGTCACCGGCTTCGACGACCTCGCCCTCGCGACCGCCGTCGAACCGGAGCTCACCACCGTGCGGCTGCCCGCCGAGCAGGTCGGCGAACAGGGCATGTCCGCCCTCCTCGCGGTGCTGGACGGCAGCGGCTGGACCGCCCCCGACATCCCCGTCCAGCTGGTCGTACGGGGCTCCACGGCCCCGCCGCCGACTGCCGCCCGCCCCTGAGGAACGGAAGCGGGCCGCCCGGGTCCGCCCCTCCCGCGGGACGGACCCGGGCGGCCCGCGCCCGTACTGCTGTCTTCCCGCGCGACCACTCGGCCGCGGGGCCGCAACTCCTACTCCTCGGCGTCCTCGGGAGCCTCGTCGTTCGAGACGGCATCGGCCTGGGCCGCCGCCGGAACGTCCGCCTCCAGCAGCCGCGACAGCTGCCGGCCCCGGATCCGCTTGAACTTGCGCTGCTGCGAGCGGGTGCGGTCCAGCACCGCGACCTCCAGCCGCTCGGCCGGAATGGTCTTCTCGGCGCCGTTCGCCTGGCTCGACAGCGCCTGCACGGCCAGCTTCAGCGCCTCGGACAGGGTCATCCCGTCCCGGTGCCGCTGGTCGAGGAAGCCGCTGATCTGCTCCGCGTTCCCGCCGACCGCGACCGAGCCGTGCTCGTCCACGATCGAGCCGTCGTGCGGCAGCCGGTAGATCTGGTCGCCCGCGGCCGTCGTACCGACCTCGGCGACGACCAGCTCCACCTCGTACGGCTTCTCGCCGGCACTGGAGAAGATGGTGCCCAGCGTCTGCGCGTAGACGTTCGCGAGCCCACGGGCCGTCACGTCGTCGCGGTCGTACGTGTATCCGCGCAGGTCGGCGTAGCGGACGCCGCCGATCCGCAGGTTCTCGTACTCGTTGTACTTGCCGGCGGCCGCGAAGCCGATCCGGTCGTAGATCTCGCTGAACTTGTGCAGCGCGCGGGACGGGTTCTCGCCGACGAACACGATGCCGTCGGCGTACTGCAGCACGACGAGGCTGCGACCGCGGGCGATGCCCTTGCGGGCGTATTCCGCCCGGTCGGCCATCGCCTGCTGGGGAGAGACGTAGAACGGAGTCGACACCGGCTGACCGTCCCTTTCTTCTGGGCTCCTGGAGGACTGTGGCGGATCAGAGCAGGGCGGCGCGCGGGCCGTCCGGCTCCTGGAGGCGGCGGTCGGTGACCTTGCGGGCGATCTCCTGGGACTCGTCCTCGGTCAGCCGCCGGAAGCCCTCGTCGGTGATGACGGTGACGATCGGGTAGATGTTGCGGTAGAGGTCGGGGCCGCCGGTGGCCGAGTCGTCGTCGGCGGCGTCGTACAGCGCCTGGACGACCAGCGTGGTGGCCTGCTCCTCCGTCAGGTCGGGGCGGTAGAGCTTCTTCATCGAGCCCCGCGCGAAGATCGAACCGGAACCGGTCGCGGCGTACCCGTGCTCCTCGGAGCGGCCGCCGGTCACGTCGTAGGAGAAGATGCGGCCCTTCTCCTTGCCCTCGTCGTAGCCGGCGAAGAGCGGGACCACGGCCAGGCCCTGCATGGCCATGCCGAGGTTGCTGCGGATCATGGTGGAGAGCCGGTTGGCCTTGCCCTCCAGGGAGAGGGTCGTCCCCTCCACCTTCTCGAAGTGCTCCAGCTCCAGCTGGAACAGCTTGACCATCTCCACGGCCAGGCCGGCGGTGCCGGCGATGCCGACCGCGCTGTACTCGTCCGCCGGGAACACCTTCTCGATGTCCCGCTGCGCGATCATGTTGCCCATCGTCGCGCGCCGGTCGCCGGCGAGGACGACCCCGCCGGGGAAGGTGGCGGCGACGATGGTCGTGCCGTGCGGCGCCTCGACGATCCCCTCCGGGAGCTTCCGGTTGCCCGGCAGCATCTCGGGCGCCTGCGCGCCCAGGAAGTCCATGAAGGACGACGACCCCGGCGTCAGGAAGGCTGCCGGCAGACGCCCTGTGCCACGAGTGTTGGGTTCCACAGGTTTCCTTCCACGTAAGCGGCTGCACGCCTCGCGGCGTCCGGCCGACCCTTGAACTGCCCCGCTGCCGCCGTGCGGCCGGAGCGCGGTACGCCTCGGACCTTACCCGCCCGAAGATCGGGATCCACCCCGCGATCCGCTGCTCCGCACGGCAGGGGTGGCGCCGCCTGCGGTCGGACGGTGCGGGGCCGCTGCCCCGCACCGCCCGCCAAGCCGCTCGTGGTGCACTGCACCGCACACCCCCCAGACCTTCGATTCGAAGGTCAAAAGGCCTTACTGGCCACCCTTTTGCACGAAGCTTCGAACAAAGTCCTCAGCGTTCTCTTCGAGTACGTCGTCGATCTCGTCCAGCACGGAGTCGACGTCGTCGGAGAGCTTCTCCTGCCGCTCCTTGAGGTCGGACTGCGCTTCCGCGGCCTGCTCCTCGACCTCCTCGGTCGAGCGAGTGGCCTTCTGCTGTCCGCCGCCGGTGTCCTTGGTCGCCATGTCTACCTCACCCCGCTCGGTTCGCGCGCTCGTGACGAGGGACCCCGGGATCGGGATCCCTCAAGATCAGACCCTACGTCGGACCCTACAAGGCGGGCCCGGCGTTCGTCCCGGTACTTTCACAACGTCCGGGTGTCTCCATGATTCCCTGGAGCGGGGGATTTCAGCCCCCATCCGGGCCCCGGGATCACCGGGACCCGGCCGTTCAGTTCCCGCTGAGAACCCGCACCAGGTCCTCCGCCGTGCGGCAGCGGTCCAGGAGCTCCTTGACGTGCTGGCGGGTGCCCCGGAGCGGCTCCAGCGTCGGGACGCGCTGGAGGGAGTCGCGCCCCGGCAGGTCGAAGATCACCGAGTCCCAGGAGGCTGCGGCCACGTCGTCCGCGTACTGCTCCAGGCAGCGCCCCCGGAAGTAGGCCCGGGTGTCCTCCGGCGGCTTGCCGACGGCCCGCTCCACGTCCTCCTCGGACACCAGCCGCTTCATCTTCCCGCGGGCCGCCAGCCGGTTGTACAGGCCCTTCTCGGGGCGGACGTCCGCGTACTGGAGGTCGACCAGGTGCAGCCGGGCCGCGTCCCAGTCCAGCCCGTCCCGCCGGCGGTAGCCCTCCAGGATCTCCCGCTTGGCGATCCAGTCGAGCTCCCCCGAGAGGCTCATCGGGTCCCGCTCCAGGCGCCCGAGGACGTCCTCCCAGCGGGCCAGCACGTCCTTGGTCTGCTCGTCGGCATCGGCCCCGAAGCGCTCCTCGACGTACTTCCGGGCCAGCTCGAAGTACTCCATCTGCAGCTGTACGGCGGTCAGGGTGCGGCCGCTGCGCAGCGTGATCAGGTGGCGCAGGTCCGGATCGTGGGAGACCTGGTGCAGGGTGCGCACCGGCTGGTCCACGGCCAGGTCGACGGTGATGAACTGGTCCTCGATCATGGACAGGACCAGGGCCGTCGTGCCCAGCTTGAGGTAGGTGGAGATCTCGGAGAGGTTCGCGTCGCCGATGATCACGTGGAGGCGGCGGTACTTCTCCGCGTCGGAGTGCGGCTCGTCGCGGGTGTTGATGATGGGCCGCTTCAGCGTGGTCTCCAGGCCGACCTCGACCTCGAAGTAGTCCGCGCGCTGGCTGATCTGGAAGCCGTGCTCGCGGCCGTCCTGGCCGATCCCGACGCGGCCGGCGCCGGTGACCACCTGGCGGCAGACGAAGAAGGGCGTCAGGTGGCGCACGATCTCCGAGAAGGGGGTCTCCCGCTTCATCAGGTAGTTCTCGTGCGTGCCGTAGGAGGCGCCCTTGTTGTCGGTGTTGTTCTTGTAGAGGTGGATCGGCTGGGCGCCGGGCAGCTGGGCCGCCCGGACGGCCGCCTCGGCCATGATCCGCTCGCCGGCCTTGTCCCAGAGCACCGCGTCGAGCGGGCTGGTGATCTCGGGCGAGCTGTACTCGGGGTGCGCGTGGTCGACGTAGAGCCGCGCGCCGTTGGTCAGGATGACGTTGGCCAGGCCGATGTCCTCGTCGGTCAGCTGGCTGCTGTCGGCGGCCTCGCGGGCGAGGTCGAAGCCGCGGGCGTCCCGCAGCGGGTTCTCCTCCTCGAAGTCCCAGCGGGCGCGTCGCGCCCGGTGCATCGCCGCCGCGTAGGCGTTGACGATCTGGGACGAGGTGAGCATGGCATTGGCGTTCGGGTGACCGGGGACGGAGATCCCGTACTCCGTCTCGATCCCCATTACTCGCCGTACGGTCATGCGGCCCTCCTTGCCCGGCGGCGCCCCCGTTCGGGAGCGGCGCTCAAGTACCGCTGGTGGTCCGGTGCGTGTGCGGTGCCCGTCACCGCACTGCTGTTGCGGATGCGGCGGTACGGACGAGCCTAGAACCACTCCACGCCGCTCGGGAGATCATTTCCGTCATCGGCTCCGCCCTGTCACGGCTGAAAAGCGGCCGGTAACGCAGTCGGCTGCGGGTGCCCGGTGGGGGCACCCGCAGCCGCCCTCCGGTCAGAGGTACTGACCGGTGTTCGCCACCGTGTCGATGGAGCGTCCGGTGTCGGCGCCCTGCTTTCCGGTGACGAGGGTGCGGATGAAGACGATCCGCTCGCCCTTCTTGCCGGAGATCCGGGCCCAGTCGTCCGGGTTGGTCGTGTTGGGCAGGTCCTCGTTCTCCTTGAACTCGTCCACACAGGCCTGGAGGAGGTGGGCGACCCGCAGGCCCTTCTGCTGGTGCTCCAGGAAGGCCTTGATCGCCATCTTCTTGGCCCGGTCCACGATGTTCTGGATCATGGCTCCGGAGTTGAAGTCCTTGAAGTAGAGGACTTCCTTGTCGCCGTTGGCGTACGTGACCTCGAGGAAGCGGTTCTCCTCGGACTCCGCGTACATCTGCTCGACGACCGTCTGGATCATGCTGTGGACGGCGGCCTCGGGCGAGCCGGAGTGCTCGGCGAGGTCGTCGGCGTGCAGCGGCAGCGAGGCCTTGAGGTACTTCGCGAAGATGTCCCTCGCGGCCTCGGCGTCCGGGCGCTCGATCTTGATCTTCACGTCGAGGCGGCCGGGCCGCAGGATCGCCGGGTCGATCATGTCCTCGCGGTTGGAGGCGCCGATGACGATGACGTTCTCCAGGCCCTCCACGCCGTCGATCTCGGCGAGCAGCTGCGGGACGATGGTGTTCTCCACGTCCGAGCTGACGCCGGAGCCGCGGGTGCGGAAGAGGGACTCCATCTCGTCGAAGAAGACGATGACGGGGGTGCCCTCACTGGCCTTCTCGCGGGCCCGCTGGAAGACGAGGCGGATGTGCCGCTCGGTCTCGCCGACGTACTTGTTGAGGAGCTCGGGGCCCTTGATGTTCAGGAAGTAGGACTTCCCGGCGGGCTGGCCGGTCACCTCGGCGACCTTCTTGGCAAGGGAGTTGGCGACGGCCTTGGCGATGAGCGTCTTGCCGCATCCGGGCGGGCCGTAGAGCAGGATGCCCTTCGGCGGCCGCAGTTCGTGCTCCTTGAACAGGTCCGGGTGGAGGTAGGGGAGCTCGACCGCGTCGCGGATCAGCTCGATCTGGTCGCCCAGGCCGCCGATCTTGTCGTAGTCGATGTCCGGGACCTCTTCGAGGACGAGTTCCTCGACCTCGCTCTTCGGGACGACCTCGTAGACGTAGCCGGAGCGGGGTTCGAGCAGGAGGGCGTCGCCGGGGCGGATGGTGGCGTCCAGCAGCGGCTCGGCGAGCCTGACCACCCGCTCCTCGTCGGTGTGCCCGATCACCAGGGCGCGCTCGCCGTCCTCGAGGATCTCCTTGAGGGTGACGATGTCCCCGGCCCGCTCGAACTCCATGGCCTCGACCACGTTGAGGGCCTCGTTGAGCATGACCTCCTGGCCGCGCCGGAGCTCTTCCGGGTCGACGCTGGGGCTGACGTTCACGCGGAGCTTGCGGCCCCCCGTGAAGATGTCGACGGTGCCGTCCTCGTTCGCCTGGAGGAAAACACCGAATCCGGCCGGCGGCTGCGCGAGCCGGTCCACTTCCTCCTTGAGCGCCACGATCTGGTCGCGCGCTTCACGGAGCGTATTTGCCAGTCGCTCGTTTTGTGCGGAGACGCCGGCCAGGTTTGTCTGGAGCTCGACGATCCGCTCTTCGAGAATCCTCGTGTGCCGCGGAGAGTCGGCGAGCTTACGTCGCAGGACGGCGATTTCCTGCTCGAGATAGGCAACCTGGCCGGCGGGGTCATCGGACCCCCGCCCCGGCCGGATGCCGCGGTTGATGTCGTCGTCGTGGGCTGCCACGGTCCTCACCTCCTCCAAGGGGAGCTGGACGCTTCCTGACCCTACCTGGGCTGGTGGTGATTGAAACCCCTAGATCACAAAGACGGTAGGGGTGTGTCCGATCTTCACCCTTGCGTACTCCCTCACGCCAGGGAAATACCCACCCTTCAACATCGGAAAGCGGCCGGTTGTAAGGTCGAAGCGTTCAACACCCGTCAGAGCTGGCGCGACTTGCCGGCGGCATGTGGCGGGAACGGGTCACTCAGGGCAGGGAACGGCAGGGGATATGACCGTGCAGCAGGAGGCAACCGCCGGTGGCGCAGACGGCGCCGGGCAGGCGGGCGAGCCGCTCGAGGTCTGGATCGACCAGGACCTCTGCACCGGTGACGGCATCTGCGTGCAGTACGCGCCGGAGGTGTTCGAGCTGGACATCGACGGTCTGGCCTATGTGAAGAGCCCGGAGGACGAGCTCCTGGTGGACCCGGGGGCGACCACTCCGGTTCCGCTGCCGCTGCTCCAGGACGTGGTGGACTCGGCGAAGGAGTGCCCGGGCGACTGCATCCACGTGCGGCGCGTCTCGGACGGCGTCGAGGTGTACGGCCCTGACGCCGAGTGACGGTTCAAACACTCCCGGTGGAGATGTTCGTCAGCTCCTGGCGGAATTTCCCGCCGGTCCAGCGCCACTTGGCGAGCCGGTGGACGTCGGGGCTGGAGCGGGGGACCTCGGGCGAGGAGTAGCCGAGGAGCCGCGCGGTGACGACGCCGTCCCGGACGGTGAGGTCGTCGGCGCTGTTGCGGGCGGCGGCCTCCAGCAGAGTCGCGACGATGCGCGGCGCCGCCCCGGGCTCCCGGCCGGCGGTGAGGACGTAGAGGGCGTGCGGCGGGGTGCCGGAGCCGGCGTCGCAGCGGACCGCGGCGACGGTCTCGGGCCGGCCGTCGCCGTCGAGGTCGCCCTGCGCGGTGGCGGTGACGGCCACGGGGGCGCCTTTGCAGTCGAGGGGGTAGGCGGCTGCCGCGGCGTCCGGGGCGGCGGCCTGCGGGGCGGCAGCGCCGCCGGGTGCCGTACGGGCTTCCGCACCGGTCGCGGGGCCGGCGGCGGCGGGCTGGAGCAGCCCCGCGGCGGCGACGGCGGCGGCCAGGGCGCAGGCCGTGGCGAGCCAGTGGACGGGCCTGCTGCTGCGGTGCGCGGGTTCCGGCGCGGCGGTGCGGTGCGGCACGCGGGGGGTCTCCTGAGCGGGGGATGACGGGGAGCCAGCATCGTGCCACACCTCACACCGGGACGGAACGGGCGGGTCCGGCCGGGCCGGTACGGGAAGCCCTCCCGGTGGCGGCGCGGGCCCGCAGGGGCAACGGAAAGGCGCTGCGGCGCAGTTCCCTGTCGGTCCGGGGAACTGCGCCGCAGCGCCTTCGTGTTGTGCGGGTGCGGTCCCGTGTGGCGGTCAGCCGCGGTCGGAGGAGCCGCCCGAGCCGCTGCCCGGTCCCTCGTAGTCCTCGCCGTACGCGCCCTTGGCGGGGCGGCGGCGGCGCATCGGGGGCTCGACGCCGTCCGCGAGGCGGCGGGCGGTGACGAGGAAGCCGGTGTGTCCGATCATCCGGTGGTCGGGGCGCACGGCCAGGCCCTCGACGTGCCAGTTGCGGATCATCGACTCCCACGGCTGGGGCTCGGCGAAGCAGCCGATCTCGCGGATGGACTCGACGGTCTTGGAGAGCTGGGTGGTGGTGGCCACGTAGCAGCAGAGGATGCCGCCGGGCACGAGGGCCTTGGAGACGGCGTCCAGGCACTCCCAGGGGGCGAGCATGTCGAGGATGACGCGGTCGACGTCCGTGTCGGACAGGTTGTCCTGGAGGTCGCCGACGGTCAGCTGCCACGCGGGGTGCGGGCCGCCGAAGTAGCGCTCGACGTTCTCCTGCGCGATCTGGGCGAAGTCCGCCCGGCGCTCGTAGCTGTGGAGCATGCCCTGGTCGCCGACGGCGCGGAGCAGGAAGCTGCTCAGCGACCCGGAGCCGACCCCCGCCTCCACGACGCGGGCGCCGGGGAAGATGTCGGCGAAGGCCAGGATCTGGCCCGCGTCCTTGGGGTAGACCACGGCGGCGCCGCGGGGCATGGACAGGACGTAGTCGGGGAGCAGGGGTCGCAGCGCGAGGTACGCGACGTTCCCCGTGGTACGGACAACACTGCCCTCGGGAGCGCCGATCAGCTCGTCGTGCGGGAAGGAACCCTTGTGGGTGTGGAAGTTCTTCCCGGCTTCGAGCGTGAACGTGTAGTGGCGTCCCTTGGGGTCGGTGAGCTGGACCTGGTCCCCGACCTTGAAGGGCCCGCGACGGCGGGCGGCACCGGTCGGTTCGGACATGTGACCAGTGTATTGGCTTCAGGGGCGGGGCCGTGCCATGGCCTTCACGAAGGCCTTCTCGACGTCCAGGGTGGACAGGACGCCGTAGACCTCACCGCCTGCCTCGACGACCAGGTACTCGGTGGCGGGGGTGGCGCGCAGGCGGTCGAGGAGTTCCTCGCCGGCGAGCTCTGCGGAAACCTTCATGCCGTCGGTGAGGTCCTGGGCGAGGGAGCTGACGGCGACCCAGGGGCGGCGGTGTTCGGGGACGGAGGCGATGGCGCTCTCGCGGACGATGGCGTTGGGCTCGCCCTGGCCGTCGACGACGACGATGGCGCGGGCGCCGTGGGCGTTGGCGCGGCGCAGTGCCTCGGAGAGCGGGGTGGCGTGCTCGACGGGTACGGCGCGGCGGGTGAGGGCGCGGGCGCGGAGTTCGGGCAGGTGCTCGCGCAGGCGGGCCATGCGGAGGCTGTTGCCGGCTCCGGTCCAGATGATCGCGGCGAGGATCGCGGCGAGGAGGGCGTCCATGACGGTGCTCATGCCGCCGGCCTCTTCGCCGGGGGTGCCGAGGATGCCCGTGTGGGTGATCATCGGGAGGCCGAGGAGTACGGCGACGGCGAGGCCTCGGCCGACCCAGGCGGCGGCGACGGTGCCGGCCATGGGCTTGCCGGTGATGCCCCAGATGACGGCGCGGAGCATGCGGCCGCCGTCGAGGGGGAGGCCGGGCAGCAGGTTGAACGCGGCGACGAGCAGGTTGGAGATCATCAGGCCGGCGAGGAGGACGCCGGGGACGGTTCCCGCTTCGACGGCGTTCATGCCGAGGTAGAAGGCGCCGGCGAGGAGGAGGGAGAGGAGCGGGCCGACGAAGGCGAGGACGAACTCGCGGCCGGGGGTCTCGGACTCCTTCTCGATCTCGGAGACTCCGCCGAAGAACTGGAGCTGGATGCGGCGCACGGGGAGCCGGTAGCGCAGGGCGGCGACGGTGTGGGCGAGCTCGTGGACGAGGACGGAGCCGTAGAAGGCGACCGCGAAGAAGAGGGAGACGAGGTAGCGGGCGGGGCCGAGGTCGGGCAGGACGCGGTCGAGCTGGTCGCCGAAGACCCAGGTGATGAGGGCGGCGACGAGGAACCAGCTGGGGGAGACGTAGACGGGGACGCCGAAGGGGCGGCCCATGAGGATTCCGCCGCCCGGTCCGGGGCGCTTGTCCGGGCGCTCGCCGTTGTGGTCGGTTTCTGCCACGGCTGTCCTTCGGTCGGTGCTGTCCGGGGCGGGGTGCCCCCCGGCTGGTGCTGTCCAGTGTGTTCCACGGGCCGGGTGGGTGCGGCCGGGGCTCCCGCGGTAGCGCGGTGTGATGCTCCGATCATGCAGTGCGAGGGGGCCCGGCGTCGATGGTATGCGTGTGGCTGTCCGCGGCGGGCCGTAGGGTTCTGTGCATGATGACGAGCCCCGGTCCCCTTCCCGGCGCTGCGGATGCCGGTGCGGCGCCGGGCGCCGCGGCCCCCGTTTCGCTGTCGCCCTCGCGGGCGGGCGACTTCATGCAGTGTCCGCTGCTGTACCGGTTCCGGGTGATCGACCGGCTGCCGGAGAAGCCGAGCGCGGCGGCGACGCGGGGCACGCTGGTGCACGCGGTGCTGGAGCGGCTGTTCGACCACCCGGCGGCGGAGCGGACGGCTCCGCGGGCGAAGGCGCTGGTTCCGGGGCAGTGGGAGCGGCTGCTGGAGGCGAAGCCGGAGCTGGCGGAGCTGTTCCCGCAGGGGGATGGCGGCGAGGCGCTGGCGCGCTGGCTGGCGGAGGCCGAGGCGCTGGTCGAGCGGTGGTTCACGCTGGAGGACCCGACGCGGCTGGAGCCGGTGGAGCGGGAGTTCTTCGTGGAGGCGGAGCTGGAGTCGGGGCTCCGGCTGCGCGGGATCATCGACCGGGTGGACGTGGCGGCGACGGGCGAGGTCCGGATCGTCGACTACAAGACGGGCAAGGCCCCCCGTCCGGAGTACGCCGAGGGCGCGCTGTTCCAGATGAAGTTCTACGCGCTGGTGGTGTGGCGGCTCAGGCAGGTGGTGCCGCGGCGGCTGCAGCTGGTGTACCTGGGCAGCGGCGACGTGCTGACCTACGACCCGGTGCCGGCCGACCTGGAGCGGGTGGAGCGCAAGCTGCACGCGCTGTGGGAGGCGATCCGTGAGGCGACGGAGACGGGCGACTGGCGGCCGCGGCCGACGAAGCTGTGCGGCTGGTGCGACCACCGGGCGGTGTGTCCGGAGTTCGGCGGCACTCCCCCGGTCTATCCGCTGCCGGTGGTGCCGCGGGCCGCGGTGCCGCGTCCGGCGGACGGCCCGGACCGGACGGCGGACTCCTGATCGTCCGATCAGGGCACAATGAGGGCGTCCGCGCCGAAGCCGCCCAACCGAAACACGAGGTGTCCCCTGTGGCGATCCGCGTCCTCCTGGTCGACGACCAGCCGCTGCTGCGCACCGGTTTCCGGATGATCCTGGAGGCCGAACCGGACCTGGCGGTGGTCGGCGAGGCCGGAGACGGCCTCCAGGCGCTGGACCAGGTGCGCGCGCTCCAGCCCGACGTGGTGCTGATGGACATCCGGATGCCGCGGATGGACGGGGTCGAGGCGACCCGGCAGATCACGGGACCGGGCCGGGACGGCCCGGCGAAGGTGCTGGTGCTGACCACCTTCGACCTGGACGAGTACGTGGTGGAGGCGCTGCGGGCGGGGGCGAGCGGCTTCCTGCTGAAGGACGCGCCGGCGGTCGAGCTGGTGCAGGCGATCCGTGTGGTGGCGGGTGGCGAGGCGATGCTCGCGCCGAGCATCACGCGGCGGCTGCTGGACAAGTACGCGGTGCACCTGCCGTCGGGCGAGGAGCGCGTCCCGGACTCGCTCGGGACGCTGACCGAGCGGGAGGTCGAGGTGCTGAAGCTGGTGGCCAAGGGCCTGTCGAACGCGGAGATCGCGGCGGACCTGTTCGTCAGCGAGACGACGGTCAAGACGCACGTGGGCCACGTGCTGACGAAGCTGGGCCTGCGGGACCGGGTGCAGGCGGCGGTGTACGCGTACGAGAGCGGCCTGGTCCGCCCGGGCGCCGCCCGTTAGCCGCTCCCCCGCCCCCACAAGCACGGCGACGGCCCGTGCCGCCCCGGAGGGGGTGGCACGGGCCGTCGCCGTGTCTGCGGGGGCTGCTCAGCCCTTGCTGATCTCCCAGAAGCGGAAGACGGTGGAGGCGTCGAGCGACCACTGCAGGCCGGTGACGTTCTGGCGGGTCACCGCGTACTGCTTGCTCTGCCACAGGGGCAGGAGCGGGATCTCGTCGGCGACGATGTCCTGGAGGCGGGTGTAGTCCGGCGTGGCCGCGCTGCGGTCGGCCTTGGCGGAGGTCGCCGGGATGATCGTCTGGGAGATCTCCTTGTTGTCGTAGTTGTTGTTCAGGACGTTGTTCGGCCCGAAGAACGGCTGCGTGAAGTTGTCGGCGTCCGGGTAGTCGGGCACCCAGCCGCGGATGTAGACGCCGTACTTGCCGGCCGCGATGTCCTTCTCGTACTGCTCGTACTCGACGGACTTGACGTCGGCCTCGAACAGGCCGCTGTCGTTCAGCTGCTTGGCGATGAGCGCCATCTCCTGGTCCGTGGCGGGACCGAAGCGGGTCGGCGTCGTGTACAGGGTGATCTTCACCTTGTCCTTGATGCCGGCCGCGCGGAGGACCGCCTCGGCCTTCTTCGGCTGCGGGCTGCCGCCGTAGCGGTCGAAGAAGGCGGTGTTGTGGGAGCCGATGCCGGCGGGGACGACCGAGTACAGGGAGGTCGCGGTGCCCTCGTAGACGTCCTTGACGAGCGCCTCGCGGTCCACGAGGAAGGCGATGGCCTTGCGGACGGGGAGCTTGCCGGCGACCTCGTCCTTCATGTTGAAGACGAGGTGCTGGACCTCGGCGCCGGTGCCCTGGACGACCTCGATGCTGTTGTTGCCGGTCTTGGTCGAGGCGAGGCCGGCGATGTCCTTGGCGGCCAGGCCGCGGAAGGCGAAGTCGACGTCGCCGCTTTCGAGGACCTTCTTCAGGGCGGCCTGGTCCTGGTTGAAGAACTTCAGCGTGACGCCGGTGTTCTTCGGCTTGGCCTTGCCGGTGTAGGCCTCGTTGACCGAGAAGTTGGCGCTCTTCTCGTTGAACGAGTCGAGCTTGTAGACGCCGGAGCCGATGGCCTTGCCGTCGGTGCGGAGCTTGTCGGCCGGGTACTCGGTGTGGTCGACGATGGAGCCCGCACCCGAGGCGATCTTGCTGGGGAAGGTCGCGTCGGACGTCTTGAGGCGGAAGACGACGGTCTTGTCGTCGGGGGTGTCGATGCCCGCGATCGACGACAGCAGGACGGCCGGGCCGTTCGGGTCGTTGATCTTGAGCGTGCGCTCGAAGGAGAACTTCACGTCCTCGGACGTGAGGCGGTGGCCGTTGCTGAACTTCAGGTCCGGCTTCAGGGTGCACTTGTACACCTTGCTGTCGCCGCCCTCGAAGGCGCAGGACTGCGCGGCGTCGGGCTCCGGGGTGGTGGCGCCCTTGGGGAAGCTCAGCAGCGACTGGAAGACGTTGTTGAAGAGCAGCCAGGAGCCCGGGTCGTAGCCCGCGGCGGGGTCGGTGGACTTCACCTTGTCGGATATGCCCATGACCACGCCCTTGCCGCCTTCGGCGGGCGAGCCGTCGGTCGAACCGCAACCGCTGAGCAGCGCTGCGGCGGTGGCTGCGCCGAGCGGGGCTGCCAACCACTGGTTACGTCTCATCACGCGAACGTCCTTCACAGTCTTGCTGAATCGATGCACCGGCCCGCGGACACCCGCCGCCGGTCCTGCCGGTCTCAGCCGCTGACTCCGCGGCCGAGCTCCCACAGCTGGAGGTCGGAGATGGCGTTGACCGACCACTCCACTCCGGTGATCCCGTCGCGTGCGGCGACGTACTGCTTGCCCTGCCACAGCGGCAGGACGGGCACGTCCTCGGCGACGATGTCCTGCATCTCCGTGATCGCGGGGGCGGCGACGTTGCGGTCGGCGGCCTTGCGCGACTCGGGGATGAGCTTGGTGCGCACCGTGCTGTTGGCGTACGGCGTGCCCAGGAAGTTGTCCTGCTCCAGGAAGGGAGCGAGGAAGTTGTCGGCGTCCGGGTAGTCGGGGAACCAGCCGAGCCCGTAGGCGGCGTAGTCGCCCTTCTTCTGCGCCGGGCGGAACTCGGTCCAGTCGGCGCCCTGGACGGTGATGTCGAACAGCTGGGTGGAGTTCAGCTGGTTCTTCAGGATCTCGAACTCGGCGGCCGTGCCGTCGCCGTAGTGGTCCTTGGTGTAGGTGAGCGTCAGCTTGACCGGCGTCTTGATGCCGGCGTCCTTCAGCAGCTGCGCGGCCTTGGCCGTGTTGGCCTCGCCGTACTTGTTGCGGAAGGAGTTGACGTGGCCCGTCACCGAGGTGGGGACCAGCGAGTACAGGGGCTGCGCTGTCTTGCCGTACACCTTGGAGACGATCGCGTTGCGGTCGACGGCGGCGGCGAGGGCCTGGCGGACGGCCTTGTCCTTGACGACCGGCGCCTCGGTGTTGAAGCCGATGTAGCGGATCTCCAGGCCGGGCATCGGGACGAGGCGGACGCCCTTGGGCGGGTTCGCCGAGAACTCGTTGATCTGGGTCGGCGACAGGGTGCGGGAGACCATGTGGATCCGCCCGTCGGTGAGCGCCTTGCCCATGGCGGCGGTGTCGTCGAAGGTGCGCAGCTCGACCTTGTCGTTCTGCAGCTTGAGGTCGCCCTTGTAGTGGGGGTTCTTGCTGAACACGGCGCGGACGAGGCGGTTGCCCTTGACCTCGGCCTTCATCGTGTAGGGGCCGGAGCCCTCGACGGTGAATCCCTCGCGGAGCTTCCCGGCGTCGTAGGCCTTCTCGCTGACGATGCCGGCGGCCGGGGTGGAGAGCTTGTACGGGAAGGTCGCGTCCGGGGTCTTCAGGTGGAAGACGACGGTGTCGGCGCCCTTGGCCTCGACGGTGTCGAGGGTGGAGAGGAGCGAGGCGGGGCCGTTCTCGGCGTTGATCGCGCGGACGCGGTCGATGGAGAACTTGACGTCCTTGGCGGTGAGCGGCTCGCCGCTCGCGAACTTCAGGCCGGGGCGCAGGGTGCAGCGGTAGCTCTCGTTGCCCGTGTCGGTGAAGTGGCAGGCGGAGGCCGCTTCGGGGACGGGCTGGCCGCCGCCTCGGGGGGTGTGCATCAGGGTCTGGACGGTCTGCCGCAGGACGTTCCAGGCTCCGGCGTCGTAGGCGTACGCCGGGTCGAACGGTGCGGGGGCGTAGTCCGCCGCCTCGTACCGGTCGGTGGTGCCGACGACGATCGCTCCGGTTCCCGCTCCGCCGCCCGTCGCGCTGCCGCAGGCAGCGAGGGTGGGGGTGAGCAGTCCGGCCGCGGCCGTCAGCACCAGGGTCTTGCGGTTCATGCTGGAAGTACTCCCTTGACCGGCACTTGTTCAAAGCGGCGTAGAGGGCACTTCGCGGCGGTCGCCCGTTCTGGGCGGAACGATCGGGCCGGTTTTGTGACGATCGGTCCACACGTACCCGGCACAGGGGTGTGTGTCCGGGACTGCTGCGGTGCGGAGTGCCCGCGTCGACATTAGTGGCCTTGGACCGGATGGCTTGAACTGGCCGGACTTGGGGTGTAATCGCACGGTGATGGGAGGGGACTGCCTGTCAGTGCCGAGGCCATCGCAGATGCGGTCAGGAGATCATCAATCCGGACACAAGGGAACCGGACCCGGGGTCCCTAACGGTCCGTAAGGGGCGTTGCGGGTGACGAAGGTCACCCGGGCCCGGCGCCAGGGAATGGATGGGATTTCGGCGCGTCAGCCAAGGAACGGAAGTCCGCTCGCGGGCTGCGGTGCCGCGTGCTGCCACGCAGCGTGGCGGATCAGTTCATCGGGGTGATGAGGGAGCGCAGGAAGGCGAGGTCGACGTCCTCCAGCGAGCCCACCACCGTCCGCCCGGGCGCGGGCGCGATCAGCCCGACGGAGGGGACGGCGACGACGCGGCAGCCGGCCGCCTCCGCGGCGGCCACGCCGGTGGCGGTGTCCTCGATGACGGCGCACCGGGAGGGGTGTGCGCCGAGGGCGCGGGCGGCCAGCAGGTACGGGTCGGGGTGGGGCTTGGTGCGCGGGACCTCGTCGCCGGCGACGGTCAGGGCGAAGCGCTCGGGGCCGAGGGAGCCCAGGACGCGGTCGATCACGCGCCGGTGCGAGGCGGAGACGAGGGCGGTGGGCACGTTGTGTCGGGCGAGCTCGGACAGCAGCCGCTCGGCCCCGGGCATCAGCGGCACCTGCTCGGCGATGCGGGCCTCGAAGCGCTCGTTCAGCAGGACGCTGAGCTCGCCGATGCCGATGTCGGCGCCCGTGGCCTCGATCAGGAAGCCGGCGCTGCGGGTCATGGGGCCGCCGACGACGATGTCGCGCCAGGACTCCTCCAGGCGGTGGCCGAGCTCCGCGAAGACGTCGACCTCGGCCTCCCACCAGAAGCCCTCGGTGTCGACCAGCGTCCCGTCCATGTCGAGCAGCACCGCCTGGAGGGCCGAGCCGTCGGCCGTGCGGGCGATGGAGACGGGAACGGTACTGGTCATGCGCGCGCCTCTCGGTGGGGACGAGAAGGCCGGTCGCCTGTTCCAGCGCGGGGCGCTCCCCGGGGAACAGGCGACCGGCCTGTTTGGGACCGACCAGTGTACGTCGGTCTGCGTCAGCGTGCGTTGAAATACTTCGCTTCGGGGTGGTGGATGACGATCGCGTCGGTGGACTGCTCCGGGTGGAGCTGGAACTCCTCCGACAGGTGGACGCCGATCCGCTCGGGCCGGAGCAGGTCGGCGATCTTGGCGCGGTCCTCCAGGTCTGGGCAGGCGCCGTAGCCGAGGGAGAAGCGGGCGCCCCGGTACTTCAGGGCGAACATGTCCTCGACGTCGGCGGGGTCCTCGCCGCCGAAGCCGAGCTCGGCGCGGACGCGGGCGTGCCAGTACTCGGCGAGGGCCTCGGCGAGCTGGACGGAGAGGCCGTGCAGCTCCAGGTACTCGCGGTAGGAGTCCGACGCGAACAGCCTGGCGGTGGCCTCGCCGATCTTCGAGCCGACGGTGACGACCTGGAGGCCGACGACGTCGGTCTCGCCGGACTCCTCGGGGCGGAAGAAGTCCGCGAGGCACAGGCGGCGGCCGCGGCGCTGGCGCGGGAAGGTGAAGCGGGTCCGCTCGTTGCCGGCCTCGTCGAGGATGATCAGGTCGTCGCCCTTGGAGACGCACGGGAAGTAGCCGTGGACGACGGCCGCCTCCAGCAGGTTCTCGGTGTGCAGGCGCTCCAGCAGGCCGCGCAGCCGGGGCCGGCCCTCGGTCTCGACGAGCTCCTCGTAGGTGGGGCCGCCGGCGCGGGCCTGCTTCAGCCCCCACTGGCCCTTGAAGAGGGCGCCCTCGTCGAGCCAGGAGGCGTAGTCCTTCAGCGGGATGCCCTTGACGACGCGGGTGCCCCAGAACGGCGGCGTCGGAACCGGGTTGTCGACGGAGACGTCGGAGCGGCCCGCGGGCTCCTCCGGCTCGGCGGCCTCCGGCAGCGGGGTGTCGCGCTTGGGGACGCGGCGCTGCCTGAGCTCGGGCAGGGCGGCGCCGGGGACGCCGCGCTTGACGGCGATGAGGGCGTCCATCAGGCGCAGGCCCTCGAAGGCGTCGCGGGCGTAGCGGACCTCGCCCTCGTAGATCTCGTGGAGGTCCTGTTCGACGTAGGCGCGGGTGAGGGCGGCGCCGCCGAGGATGACCGGGTACGTGGCGGCCAGCTTGCGCTGGTTCAGCTCCTCCAGGTTCTCCTTCATGATCACGGTGGACTTCACGAGGAGGCCGGACATGCCGATGACGTCGGCGCGGTGCTCCTGGGCGGCCTCCACGATCGCCGAAACCGGCTGCTTGATGCCGATGTTGACGACGTTGTAGCCGTTGTTGGAGAGGATGATGTCGACGAGGTTCTTGCCGATGTCGTGGACGTCGCCGCGCACGGTGGCCAGGACGATGGTGCCCTTGCCCTCCGCGTCCGACTTCTCCATGTGCGGCTCCAGGTAGGCCACCGCCGTCTTCATGACCTCGGCGGACTGGAGGACGAACGGCAGCTGCATCTGGCCGGATCCGAAGAGCTCGCCGACGACCTTCATGCCCTCCAGGAGCGTGTCGTTGACGATGTCGAGGGCGGGCCGGGTCTGCAGGGCCTCGTCGAGGTCGGCCTCCAGGCCGTTCTTCTCGCCGTCGACGATGCGCTGCCGCAGGCGCTCCTCCAGGGGCAGCGCGAGGAGTTCCTCGGCGCGGCCGGCCTTGAGGGACTTGGTGTTGACGCCCTCGAAGAGGGCCATCAGCTTCTGCAGCGGGTCGTAGTCGCCCTCGCGGCGGTCGTAGATGAGGTCGAGGGCGGTGGAGACCTGCTCGTCGTCGAAGCGGGCGATGGGCAGGATCTTCGAGGCGTGGACGATCGCCGAGTCCAGGCCGGCCTTGACGCACTCGTCGAGGAAGACGGAGTTCAGCAGGACGCGGGCGGCCGGGTTGAGGCCGAAGGAGATGTTCGACAGGCCGAGGGTCGTCTGCACCTCGGGGTGGCGGCGCTTGAGTTCGCGGATGGCCTCGATGGTGGCGATGCCGTCCTTGCGGGACTCCTCCTGGCCGGTGCAGATGGTGAAGGTGAGGCAGTCGATGAGGATGTCGGACTCGTGGATGCCCCAGTTGCCGGTGAGGTCCTCGATCAGCCGCTCGGCGATGGCGACCTTGTGTTCGACGGTGCGGGCCTGGCCCTGCTCGTCGATGGTGAGGGCGATCAGAGCCGCGCCGTGCTCCTGGGCCAGGCGGGTGACCTTCGCGAAGCGGGACTCGGGGCCGTCGCCGTCCTCGTAGTTCACCGAGTTGATGACGGCGCGGCCTCCCAGGGCCTCCAGGCCGGCCCGGATGACGTCGACCTCGGTGGAGTCCAGCACCACCGGCAGGGTGGAGGCGGTCGCGAAGCGGGCGGCCAGCTCCCGCATGTCGGCGACGCCGTCGCGGCCGACGTAGTCCACGCACAGGTCGAGCATGTGCGCGCCCTCGCGGATCTGGTCGCGGGCCATCTCGACGCAGTCGTCCCAGCGGGCCTCCAGCATGGCCTCGCGGAACTTCTTCGACCCGTTGGCGTTGGTCCGCTCGCCGATCGCCATGTAGGAGGTGTCCTGGCGGAAGGGCACCGTCTGGTACAGCGAGGAGGCGCCCGGCTCGGGGCGCGGCTCGCGGACGGCGGGGGCCAGGCCGCGGACCCGCTCGACGACCTGGCGCAGGTGCTCCGGGGTGGTGCCGCAGCAGCCGCCGACCAGGGAGAGGCCGTATTCGCGGACGAAGGTCTCCTGGGCGTCGGCGAGCTCGCTCGCCGACAGCGGGTAGTGCGCGCCGTCCTTGCCGAGGACCGGCAGGCCCGCGTTCGGCATGCAGGACAGGGGGATGCGCGCGCTGCGGGCGAGGTAGCGCAGGTGCTCGCTCATCTCGGCGGGGCCGGTGGCGCAGTTCAGGCCGATCATGTCGATGCCGAGCGGCTCCAGGGAGGTCAGCGCGGCGCCGATTTCGGAGCCGAGCAGCATGGTGCCGGTCGTCTCCACGGTGACGGAGCAGATGAGCGGGACGGAGACGCCGAGGGCCTCCATGGCGCGGCGGGCGCCGATGACGGAGGCCTTGGTCTGCAGGAGGTCCTGGGTGGTCTCGACGAGGAGGGCGTCGGAGCCGCCGGCGAGCAGGCCCTCCGCGTTGGCCTGGTAGGCGTCGCGGAGGGTGGCGTACGCGATGTGGCCCAGGGTCGGCAGCTTGGTGCCGGGGCCGATGGAGCCCAGCACCCAGCGCTGCTGCCCGGTGGCGGCGGTCGCGGCGTCGGCGGCCTCGCGGGCGATGCGGGCGCCTGCCTCGGAGAGCTCGTGGATGCGCTCGGGGATGTCGTACTCGCCCAGCGCGGAGTGGTTGGCGCCGAAGGTGTTGGTCTCGACGCAGTCGACGCCGACGGCGAAGTAGGCGTCGTGGACGGAGCGCACGATGTCGGGGCGGGTGACGTTGAGGACCTCGTTGCAGCCTTCGAGCTGCTGGAAGTCCTCCAGGGTGGGCTCCTGGGCCTGGAGCATCGTTCCCATGGCACCGTCGGCGACGACCACGCGGGTCGCGAGCGCCTCTCGGAGGGCATCGGCCCGGTTCTGGGTGTCGGCGGGCGGATTGGGCAACGAGGCCATGGAGAGCTCCCTGGGATGCGACGGCTGTCGGCTTTGCACCCTTGCCGTTCCAAGGGTGCACGCGGTCAGGGTAACCGCGCAGCGGGAGCCCCGGTGCGGGTGTCCCACGTGGCGGACTGCATGCTGTCCGCGGGGGTCGGCGGGGCGGGTCCAGGACACGTTGCGGCTTGAACACGTCGCCTGACCATGCGGAAGGTCGGCATGGGCCGATAGTGTTCAGCATTGTCGAACTACGTCAGCAGGAGGCTGCGCCATGGCACGGAACATCCAGTCGCTCGAACGAGCCGCTGCGATGCTGCGGCTCCTGGCGGGCGGCGAGCGCCGCCTGGGCCTGTCGGACATCGCCTCCTCCCTGGGCCTGGCCAAGGGCACGGCGCACGGCATCCTGCGCACCCTGCAGGCCGAGGGCTTCGTCGAGCAGGACGCCGCCTCCGGCCGCTACCAGCTGGGCGCGGAGCTGCTCCGGCTGGGCAACAGCTACCTGGACGTGCACGAGCTGCGGGCGCGGGCGCTGGTGTGGACGGACGACCTGGCCCGGGCCAGCGGCGAGAGCGTCTACGTGGGCGTGCTGCACAAGAGCGGGGTGCTGATCATGCACCACGTGTTCCGCCCGGACGACAGCCGTCAAGTGCTGGAGGTGGGCGCCATGCAGCCGCTCCACTCGACGGCCCTCGGCAAGGTGCTCTCCGCGTACGACCCGGTCGCGCACACCGAGGCCGTGGAGGCGGAGCGCGAGGCGTTCACGCCCCGCACCGTCACGGACGCGGCCGGCTTCGAGGAGGTCCTCGACCTGACCCGGGCGCGCGGCTGGGCGGCCGACGTCGAGGAGACCTGGGAGGGCATCGCCTCGGTGGCGGCGCCCATCCACGACCGGCGCCGGATGCCGGTGGGCGCGGTGGCGGTCGCCGGCGCCGTGGAGCGGGTGTGCGGGGAGGGCGGCGAGCCCCGGGCCGCGCTGGTGGCGTCCGTACGGGACTGCGCGCGGGCCGTTTCGCGCGACCTCGGCGCCGGCCGCTTCTAGCCGCTTCCTGACCCCCTTCAGGCCACTTCATGGCCGCTTTCTGCCCTCTTTTCGCCATATTCCGGCCGAAGAGTGGCTTGATGTGGCCGATCCCACGGCGCGGTAACGATCCGGCATTTGGCCTGGCCAACCCTTGACGCGTTCTTCACCAGGGCGGAAAACTGCCGTTCATCGGTCGGCATTGTCGAACACCTACCGGCAATACGCGTTAGGGTGTGGACAGGCCAAGGACCGGTGAAGCACTCACCGAGTGCGCGGACCACGGGCGGGACCCCGTGTCCGCCCACCATTGGACGCAAGACAAAGGAGTCGCGGGTGCCCAGCTCCGACATCTTCCTCGGCGAGACCATCGGTACCGCCCTGCTCACCCTGCTCGGCGGTGGTGTCTGCGCCGCCGTCACGCTCAAGAGCTCCAAGGCCCGGAACGCAGGCTGGCTGTCGATCACCTTCGGCTGGGGTTTCGCCGTCCTGATCGCCGCCTACGTCTCCGCTCCCCTCTCCGGCGCGCACCTGAACCCGGCGGTCACCGTCGGCCTGGCCGTCAAGAACGGCGAGTGGGGCGACGTCCCCGTCTACTTCGCCGGACAGCTCCTCGGCGCGATGCTCGGCGCCGTCCTGATGTGGATCACCTACTACGGACAGTTCCGCGCCCACCTCGCGGACCCCGAGAACATCCGCGACGCCAAGCTCGGCCCCGAGGACCCCCACCCGCACGACCAGGCGGGCCCCGTCCTCGGCGTCTTCTCCACCGGCCCCGAGATCCGCAACGTGGTGCAGAACCTCACCACCGAGATCATCGGCACCGCCGTCCTCGTCCTGGCCATCCTCACCCAGGGCCTCCAGGACGACGGCAAGGGCCTCGGCGTCATAGGCGTCCTGATCACGTCCTTCGTGGTCGTCGGCATCGGCCTCTCCCTCGGCGGCCCCACCGGCTACGCCATCAACCCGGTCCGCGACCTCGGACCCCGCATCGTCCACGCCCTGCTGCCGCTGCCCAACAAGGGCGGCTCCGACTGGGGCTACTCCTGGATCCCGGTGGTCGGCCCGCTCGTCGGCGCCGTGCTCGCCGGCGGTCTCTACAACATCGCGTTCGCCTGATCAGCACGGCCCCGCGCTCGTAGGATCCGCACCGCCCCACTGAATCCGCACTCCTCACGACCTGCCAGGAGCAGCCACCATGACCAGCAGCACCGGCCCCTTCATCGCAGCGATCGACCAGGGCACCACCTCCTCCCGCTGCATCGTCTTCGACCGCGACGGCCGCATCGTCGCCGTCGACCAGAAGGAGCACGAGCAGATCTTCCCGAAGCCCGGCTGGGTGGAGCACGACGCCACCGAGATCTGGGCCAACGTCCAGGAGGTCGTCGCCAGCGCCATCGCCAAGGCGGAGATCACCTCCGCCGACGTCAAGGCGATCGGCATCACCAACCAGCGCGAGACCACCGTGCTGTGGGACAAGAACACCGGCGAGCCGGTGCACAACGCGCTCGTCTGGCAGGACACCCGCACCGACGCCCTCTGCAAGGAGCTCGGCCGCAACGTCGGCCAGGACCGCTTCCGCCGCGAGACGGGCCTGCCGCTCGCCTCGTACTTCGCCGGCCCGAAGGTCCGCTGGCTCCTCGACAACGTCGAGGGACTGCGCGAGCGCGCCGAGGCCGGCGACATCCTCTTCGGCACCATGGACTCCTGGGTCATCTGGAACCTGACCGGCGGAGCGCAGGGCGGCGTCCACGTCACCGACGTGACCAACGCGTCCCGCACCATGCTGATGAACCTGCACACCCTCGCCTGGGACGAGCGCATCGCGGAGTCCATGGACGTCCCGCTCGCGGTCCTCCCCGAGATCCGCTCCTCCGCCGAGGTGTACGGGCACGTCAAGGACGGCGTCCTCGCGGGCGTGCCCGTCGCCTCCGCGCTCGGCGACCAGCAGGCCGCCCTCTTCGGGCAGACCTGCTTCTCCGAGGGCGAGGCCAAGTCCACCTACGGCACCGGCACGTTCATGCTGATGAACACCGGCGACAAGATCATCAACTCCTACAGCGGCCTGCTGACCACCGTCGGCTACCAGATCGGCGACCAGAAGCCGGTCTACGCCCTGGAGGGCTCCATCGCCGTCACCGGCTCGCTCGTCCAGTGGATGCGCGACCAGATGGGCCTGATCAAGTCCGCGGCCGAGATCGAGACGCTGGCCTCCTCCGTCGAGGACAACGGCGGCGCCTACTTCGTCCCCGCCTTCTCCGGCCTGTTCGCCCCCTACTGGCGCGCCGACGCCCGCGGCGTCATCGCGGGCCTGACCCGGTACGTCACCAAGGCGCACATCGCCCGCGCCGTCCTGGAGGCCACCGCCTGGCAGACCCGCGAGATCACCGACGCCATGACCAAGGACTCCGGCGTCGAGCTGGCCGCCCTGAAGGTCGACGGCGGCATGACCTCCAACAACCTGCTGATGCAGACGCTCTCCGACTTCCTGGACGCCCCCGTGGTCCGTCCGATGGTCGCCGAGACCACCTGCCTCGGCGCGGCCTACGCCGCCGGCCTGGCCGTCGGCTTCTGGCCCGACACCGACGCCCTGCGCGCCAACTGGCGCCGCGCGGCCGAGTGGACCCCGCGGATGCCCGCCGACCAGCGGGACCGCGAGTACAAGAACTGGCTCAAGGCCGTCGAGCGGTCCATGGGCTGGATCGACGAGGAAAACGCCGGCTGACCGCACCAGCCGACGAACCGATGAGGAGCTGAAGAGACATGAGCACCCTGCAGAGCGTCCCCGCCCTGGGAACGCACCCGACCGCCGGCTCGAACCCGGGCCGCGCCGAGACCCGCGAGCAGCTGGCCAAGGCCACGTACGACCTGCTGGTCATCGGCGGCGGAATCCTGGGCACCTCGGTGGCCTGGCACGCCGCGCAGTCGGGCCTGCGGGTCGCCATGGTGGACGCCGGCGACTTCGCCGGCGCCACCTCCTCCGCCTCCTCCAAGCTCGTCCACGGAGGCCTGCGCTACCTGCAGACCGGCGCGGTCAAGCTGGTGGCCGAGAACCACCACGAGCGGCGGGTGCTGGCCAAGGACGTGGCCCCGCACCTGGTCAACCCGCTCACCTTCTACCTGCCGGTCTACAAGGGCGGCCCGGTGGGCGCGGCCAAGCTGGGCGCGGGCGTCTTCGCCTACTCCGCCCTCTCGGCCTTCGGCGACGGCATGGGCAAGGTCATATCCCCCGCCCGTGCCGTCGCCGACAACCCCGGCCTGAAGACCGACAACCTCAAGGCCGTCGCGGTCTACTACGACCACCAGATGAACGACTCCCGCGTCGCCGTCATGACGGTCCGCGCGGCCGTCGAGTCCGGCGCGGTCGTCCTCAACCACGCCGAGGTCACCGGCCTGCGCACGACGCGCGGCCGGGTCTCCGGCGCCGAGCTCAAGGACCGCCTCGACGGCACCGAGTTCGGCATCGACGCCCGCGTCGTGCTCAACGCCACCGGCCCGTGGGTGGACCACCTGCGGCGCATGGAAGACAAGCACGCGCTGCCGTCGATCCGCCTGTCCAAGGGCGCGCACATCGTCATGAAGCGCAAGTCGCCCTGGAAGGCCGCCATGGCCACCCCGATCGACAAGTACCGCATCACCTTCGCCCTGCCGTGGGAGGACCAGCTGCTGCTGGGCACCACCGACGAGGTGTACGAGGGCGACCCGGCCGACGTCCGCGCCACCGAGAAGGACATCCAGCAGATCCTGGACGAGGCCGCCTTCTCCGTGAAGGACGCCGACCTCGACCGCTCCCTGATGACGTACGCCTTCGCCGGCCTGCGCGTCCTGCCCGGCGGCCCCGGCGGCGTCGAGAAGGCCAAGCGCGAGACCGTCGTCTCCGAGGGCGCGGGCGGCATGCTGTCCGTGGCCGGCGGCAAGTGGACCACGTACCGCCACATCGGCCGCGTCGTCATGGACAAGCTGGCCAAGCTGCCCGGCAGCCCCCTCACCGACGACATGGAGCCCGTCAAGTCGCTGGTCCGCCGGGTCCCGCTGCCCGGCGTCGCCAACCCGAACGCGGTCGCCCACCGCCTGCTCGTCGACCGCGAGCCCGGCGCCCGCATGGACCCGCTGACCGCCCGCCACCTGGCCTCCCACTACGGCTCCCTCGCCTTCGACGTGGCCCGCCTCGCCAACGAGGACCCGGCCCTCGCCGAGCGCATCCACCCGGACGGCCCCGAGATCTGGGCGCAGGTCGCCTACGCCCGCGACTTCGAATGGGCCGAGACCGCCGACGACGTGCTGCGCCGGCGCACCACCGTCACCATCCGCGGCCTCGACAGCGCCGAGGTCCGCGGCCGCGTCGAGGAGATGCTGAGCCGCAAGGCATAGCCTCCCGCGCGGTGGGGAAGAGGGGCGGTTCCGAGGGGAACCGCCCCTCCGTCGTGGGCTGTGGAAGCCGTCCCCGCAAGCCTTAGGCTGACCCACGTACGCAAGGAACTTCGGAAGGAGACCTGGGTGATCGAGCTTGAGGGCGTGCCCGAGCTGATCGACCCGGTCATGGTGGCCGCGTTCGAGGGCTGGAACGACGCGGGCGACGCGGCGTCCGGTGCGGTCGCGCACCTGGACCGGGAGTGGAAGGGCGAGGTCTTCGCGGCGCTCGACGCCGAGGACTACTACGACTTCCAGGTCAACCGGCCCACCGTGTGGCTGGACAACGGCGTCCGGAAGATCACGTGGCCGACGACGCGGCTGTCCGTGGTGCGGATCGGCGGCCCCAAGCCGCGCGACCTCGTACTCGTACGGGGCATCGAGCCGTCCATGCGGTGGCGGTCGTTCTGCAACGAACTCCTCGGCTTCGCCCACGAACTGGGCGTCGAGATGGTCGTCATCCTCGGCGCCCTGCTCGGCGACACCCCGCACACCCGTCCGGTCCCCGTCAGCGGGGTCACCTCCGACCCCGACCTCGCCCGGACGATGCACCTGGAGGAGACCAAGTACGAGGGCCCCACCGGCATCGTCGGCGTCCTCCAGGAAGCCTGCACACACGCCGGGGTGCCCGCCGTGTCCCTGTGGGCCGCCGTCCCCCACTACGTCTCCCAGCCACCCAACCCGAAGGCCACCCTGGCCCTGCTGAACCGGCTCGAAGACCTCATCGACGTACGGATCCCGCTCGGCGAGCTGCCCGAGGACGCGCGGGCGTGGCAGCTCGGGGTGGACCAACTCGCCGCCGAGGACAGCGAGGTCGCCGAGTACGTGCAGACGCTGGAGGAGGCGCGGGACACCGCCGACCTGCCGGAGGCGTCGGGGGACGCCATCGCCCGGGAATTCGAACGCTACCTCCGGCGCCGGGACCCCTCCGCGGAGCCGGGCCCCACGCCGGGCGGCGACGCCTCGTACCTCCGCGACCCGTCGCCGGGCCGCCCCCGCCCCCGCAGGTCACCGGAGCCGGAGGAAGAC
>NZ_RPSE01000219.1:0-10218 GCF_003949955.1 Streptomyces sp. WAC05292 | reverse complement strand
CTCCCTGCGGTCGCGTCGCTGCGCGATGGCCCTTGCGGGCCACCCTTGACAGGACGTCCCGCCCCGGAATGCCAACAAGCTGCCGGGAAGCCCCCAGGGGAATGGCCTGGAGGGAGGGTGAGGCATGAGGGGGCATCAGGGAGCTTTCTCTCCCGCCCCGGCGGCCGCATCCCGCCCCACCGGCATCAGCAGACCCGCCGGCGGCAGCCGTGCCGGCTCTGGTGTCGCGAAACGATGTCCAGAGCGTCATCCGGCGACAGGAGCGCCCCAGATCGCTACGTGGCCGGGCTCTTTGGGCGTCCGGAGGCCGTCCGGGGCAGGGGCGGCGCGTCAGATCGCTACGTGGCCAGGCTCCCTTGGGCGTCCGGCGGCCGTCCTGGGCGGGGGCGGCGCGTCAGATCGCTACGTGGCCCGGCTCCCTTGGGCGTCCGGCGGCCGTCTGGGGCGGAGGCGGCGCGTCAGATCGCTACAGGGGCGCCGTCGGCTCGGCGGCTGACCGTGGGATAGCAGGGGGCGACGGGGGTGAAGGCTGCTCCTGCGGCCGGACGCCGAAAAGGGAGCGGCGGCGGCGAGTCGGACCGCTTCGCGGTCCTGGCGGCGGTCGGGCGACGAAGGACCGAGGGGTGTGGCGGTCTGGGGCGCTTCGCGGCCCGAGTTGACCGGAGTGTGTAAAGGGGGCTCGGGCGCTTCGCGGCCCCGGGCGGCGGTCGGCCGCTGAGCAGAGGGCGCCCACGTGGCGATCTGGGGCGCTCCTGTTTCCGGATGATGCTCTGGGCGTCGCTTCGTGCGGTCAGAGCCGGCCGGGATCTCGCTTCGGTTCTGCTGATGCCGGTGGGGTGAAAGGGGCCGCTTGGGCGGGAGAGAAAGCTCCCTGATGACCCCCTATGGCTTCGCTCCCTCCAGGCCGTTTTCCTGGGGGCTTCCCGGCAGCTTGTTGGCATTCCGGGGTGGGTCGTCCTGTCAAGGGTGGCCCGCGAGGGCCATCGCGCAGCGACGCGACGACGAAGGAGGAGCGCCCTTTACAGGACGGCCCGCACCGGAAGGACAATGGGCTGCCGGGACACCCCCAGCACCATCCGACCCCGAATCGCCGGCTCCCGCCTCACAGGTTTTCGCCGCCTCCCCCGGCGAGCCGAGTGGGTGCTCCCGCCTCACCCGCATCCAGCCGTCGCCCTGTCGATCCCGCGTGCGTGGCTGCCGCTGGTCCCCGGTTCCGCCGTCTCCTGTCCAGCCCGCGTGCGCGGCTGCTGCCGATCTCCCGGCCCGCCGCCGTCCGGCCCGGTTTGTGCGGCTTCCGCCAAGCCCGACCTCGCCCTCGCCTGCGGACCCCGCCCGTGCGGATGCCGTCGCCTCGGCCACGTCGCCTCCGGCCGCACCCGCTTGCGCGGCCTCCGCCGCCCCCGCCGCGCCGTCACCTTCCGGACCCGGCCCGCGGGGGCCCGTGCCCGGTTCGGGCGTTGTCTCTCCGGCCTCCGAGCGGCCGCGTGCTCCGCGGTTTGCCCGGCCTGGCGGCTCCCGGCGCGGCCCGCTGCGTTCCCCCGGCGCTGCCGCGCATCCCCGGTGCGGGCCGGGGGCGGTCGTGGCCGGCCCCCTGCCCCGCCGCGGCCCGCGGGGCAGGGGTGCGGGGTCGTGGCCTGAAGGTGGCGGGGGCATGGCAGGCTTGGGGCATGGCCGCTCAGATTTCCCCCAGCATCCTGTCCGCCGACTTCGCCCGTCTCGCCGAGGAGGCGAAGGCCGTCGAGGGTGCCGACTGGTTGCACGTCGATGTCATGGACAACCACTTCGTCCCGAACCTGACCCTCGGCATGCCGGTCGTCGAGTCGCTCAGCCGGGCCACGGACATTCCGCTCGACCTGCACCTGATGATCGAGGACCCGGACCGCTGGGCGCCGCAGTACGTGGAGGCCGGGGCCGGCTCGATCACGTTCCACGCGGAGGCGGCGGCCGCGCCGGTGCGCCTCGCCCGGGAGATCCGGGCCAAGGGCGCGCGTGCGGCCATGGCGCTGAAGCCCGCGACGCCGATCGAGCAGTACGAGGACCTCCTCCCCGAGCTCGACATGCTGCTGATCATGACGGTCGAGCCGGGGTTCGGCGGCCAGCCGTTCCTCGACATCATGCTGCCCAAGATCCGCCGGACCCGGGAGCTGATCGCCAAGCACGATCTGGACATCTGGCTGCAGGTCGACGGCGGTGTCTCCGCCACCACCATCGAGCGGTGCGCGGAGGCCGGGGCCGACGTCTTCGTGGCCGGCAGCGCGGTCTACGGGGCGGTCGATCCGGCAGCTGCCGTACGCACCCTGCGCGAGCAGGCGGACGTCGCGATCGCCGCGGCGCCCTGGGTATGCGACCACTGAGGCAAGGGTTGGTGGACGGCTCGGTGAACGGGAGCCGTCCAGGCTGATCAACGGCCGCCGGATCTGACAGGATGAACGGCGAGTCGAGAGTGTGAACAGCAGTGAGGAGAACGCGGTGTCGGCAATGTCGGCGGGACGGTCAGCCCTGCGGATGGGACCCGCGGAGCTGGTGCAGGCGGCGGCCATGGCCCGCCGCTTCTACCTGGAGGGCAAGTCCAAGATCCAGATCGCCGAGGAGTTCGGCGTGAGCCGCTTCAAGGTGGCCAGGGTGCTGGAGACGGCCCTCGAACGCGACCTCGTGCGGATCGAGATCCGGGTGCCGGCCGAACTGGACGCGGAGCGCTCCGACGCGCTCCGTGCCCGGTACGGGCTGCGGCACGCCGTCGTGGTCGAGTCCCCGGCGGACACGACCGAGGACGCGCCGGACCCGGAGAACCTGGGCGCGGTCGCGGCCGACCTGCTGGGCGAGCTCGTCAGCGAGGGCGACGTGCTGGGCCTGGCCTGGGGCCGGTCGACCATCCACATGGCGGCCTCGCTGCACCGGCTGCCGCAGTGCACCGTCGTGCAGCTGACCGGCGTGTACGACGCCGGCACGGCGGAGCGCGGCTCGGTGGAGGCCGTGCGGCGCGCCGCGCAGGTGTCCGGCGGCGACGCGCACCCGATCTACGCGCCGATGCTGCTGCCCGACCCGGCGACGGCGGCCGCGCTGCGCAGCCAGACGGGCATCGCGCGGGCCTTCGAGTACTTCGACAAGGTGACCGTCGCGGCCGTGTCGATCGGCTCCTGGGAGCCGGGCATCTCGACCGTGCACGACATGCTGACCGACGAGGAGCGCGCCCACTACGCCTCCCTCGGCGTGGCGGCCGAGATGTCCGCGCACCTCTTCGACAAGGACGGCCGCCGGGTCGGCCGCGACCTCGGCGAGCGCTGCATCACGGTCGAGGCGGACCGGCTGCGCCGGATCCCCGAGGTGGTGGCGATCGCGGGCGGCCTGCGCAAGGCGGCCGCGATCGGCGCGGTCCTGCGGTCGGGCCTGGTGACGAGCCTGGTCACGGACACGGCGGTGGCTGACTACCTGCTGACCGAGTCCGAGCCGGGCCTGCGGCCGGCGCTGGACCGGGCCGACCCGGACGACTGATCCGGCGGTGTCGTGGGCGATTCGCCCGCGAAACGGATTTTTGGCACGATCGGGGCATGATCGTGAGGAGCGTGCCCCGGCTGCTGTCCCGCGTGCTCGGGGCGGTGTTCCTGGTCGTGGCCCTGGCGGCCGCGGCGGGGTGCGGCCCGTCCGGGCCCGCGCAGGGTGCGCTGCCGTCGCAGCGGCCCTCGGCGTCCGCTCCCGCGTGGGCGCGGGGCATGGCGGCCGTACGGGCCGACGAGCTGCCTCCGCAGGCCCGCGAGGTGCTGGCGCTCATCGACCGGGGCGGGCCGTACCCGTACCGGCAGGACGGGGCGGTGTTCGGGAACTTCGAGAAGATCCTGCCCCGGCAGAAGCGCGGCTACTACCACGAGTACACGGTGCGCACCCCGGGGGAGCGCGACCGCGGCGCCCGGCGGATCGTGACGGGGAGCGGCGGCGAGTTCTACTACACGGACGACCACTACGACTCCTTCAAGGCGGTTCTCCGATGACCCTGCATCCGCGACCGCTGGCGCCGGCCCTGGCCGCCGCCGAGGAGGCCGGCTGGGTGACCGTACGGGTGGACCTGGGCGGGGTGCGCGGCAAGGCGGAGCTGATGCGGCGCTGGGAGGAGGCGCTGGAGCTGCCGCACTGGTTCGGGCGGAACTGGGACGCGCTGGCCGATGCGCTGGGGGACCTGTCGTGGCTGTCGGAGGCGCCGGGGAGGCTGATCGCGGTGACGTCCTGGCGCGGCTGGGCGGCGGCGCGCCCCGGGGAGTGGGAGACGCTCCGCGAGGTGCTGGAAGAGGCCGTGGAGCGCGCGCGGGAACCGGGCGGCGGGGTGCGGCTGGACGTGGTCGTCGACGACGGATCGGTCGGGCCGCCCGAGGGTGCGCCCGCCGCCCGGTCCTGACGCCGCCGGCCGGTCCTGACGCGGCCGCCCGGTCCTGAGGCGGCCGGCCCCGCCCCCGGCCTCTCAGGCCTGCTCGGGGCCCTCGGGCCGAGGCCCCTTCCCGCCGGCGTTCTCCTCGCGGTCCGGGCCCGCCTCGCGGACCTCGCGGACCTTGGCGAGGGATGCGCGGAGCTCGGCGAGCCAGGCGTCCGTGTTGCGGCCGACGAGGCGGACGCACCAGGCGAGGGCGTCGGCCCGGCTGCGGGCCACGCCTCCCTCGACGAGGGTGTCGAGGACCTGCCGCTCCGGCTGGCGCAGCCGTGTCATGACGGGGACGGCCAGGTGGGTGAAGAGGATGCGCTCCGCGCCGGAGCGGACGCCCCAGGCGACCTTGCGGCGGTAGAGCTCTTCCGCCTCGCGGGCGACTTCCATGCGCTGTCCGCGGGTGCGTTCGCGGAACGCCTCGGGCGACTCGCCGGCGGGGAGGGTGCCGACGACGGTGATCTCCTCGCGGTCGGCCACGACCTCATCCACGGACGCGTAGACGCCGGCCGGGATGCGGTCCGCGAACCAGGTGCGGAGCTGCTCGCTCTGTTCGGCTGTAATCATGTAATCAACGTTGCATCCGACGGCCGGTCCCGGGCAAGGGGCGAGGCGTCCCGAAGTCGGAGAACGGCCTGCCCGGACGCCCCGTGGTAGGAACCCACCAGCAGGTCCGGTATGTCCTGGACGATCAGCCGGGGCGGCTTTCGTGCCGGGCCGTGTGAGAATGAAGTACGTGCGTTTCCTCGGCTGCCCTTCCTGGGTATGACGGGATCCTCCGACTCGACTGGGATGTTCTGCACGTGCGTTTCCTCAATGACCTGAAGCCGCCGTACGACCTGACGTACGACGACGTATTCATGGTGCCGAGCCGCTCCGCGGTCGGCTCCCGCCAGGGCGTGGACCTCTCGGCCCCCGACGGCACCGGCACCACCATTCCGCTCGTCGTCGCGAACATGACCGCGATCGCCGGCCGCCGCATGGCCGAGACCGTGGCCCGCCGAGGCGGGCTCGTGGTCATCCCGCAGGACATCCCGATCGAGGTCGTCACCGACGTCATCTCCTGGGTCAAGACCCGCCACCTCGTGCTCGACACCCCGATCACCCTGGCGCCCACCCAGACCGTCGCCGACGCGCTCTCCCTGCTGCCCAAGCGCGCCCACGGCGCCGGCGTCGTCGTCGACGCCGACAACCGGCCGGTCGGCGTGGTCACCGACCACGACCTGACCGGCGTGGACCGCTTCACCCAGCTCTCCGAGGTCATGTCGAAGGAGCTGCTGCTCATCGACGCCGGCATCGACGCCCGCGAGGCCTTCAACAAGCTCGACGCCGGCCACCGCAAGCTGGCGCCCGCCGTCGACGCCGACGGCCGCCTCGTCGGCATCCTGACCCGCAAGGGCGCCCTGCGCGCGACCCTCTACACGCCCGCCACCGACGCCGCCGGGCGGCTGCGGATCGCCGCCGCGATCGGCATCAACGGCGACTACGTCGGCAAGGCCAAGCAGCTCCTCGACGCCGGCGTGGACACCCTCGTCATCGACACGGCCCACGGCCACCAGGAGTCGATGATCAACGCGATCAAGGCCGTGCGCGCCCTGGACCCGCAGGTCCCGATCGTCGCCGGCAACATCGTCGCGGCCGAGGGCGTCAAGGACCTCGTCGACGCCGGCGCCGACATCATCAAGGTCGGTGTGGGCCCCGGCGCCATGTGCACGACCCGCATGATGACCGGCGTGGGCCGCCCGCAGTTCTCCGCGGTCCTGGAGTGCGCCGCCGAGGCGAAGAAGTACGGCAAGCACGTGTGGGCCGACGGCGGCGTCCGCCACCCGCGCGACGTGGCGATGGCCCTGGCCGCCGGCGCGTCCAACGTGATGATCGGGTCCTGGTTCGCCGGCACCTACGAGTCCCCGGGCGACCTCCAGCAGTCCGCCGACGGCCGCCTCTACAAGGAGTCGTTCGGCATGGCCTCGGCGCGCGCCGTCCGCAACCGCACCTCGGAGGAGTCCGCCTACGACCGCGCCCGCAAGGCGCTGTTCGAGGAGGGCATCTCCACCTCCCGCATGTTCCTCGACCCGCAGCGCCCGGGCGTCGAGGACCTGATCGACTCGATCATCGCGGGTGTCCGCTCCTCCTGCACCTACGCGGGCGCCGGCTCGCTGGCCGAGTTCGCGGAGAAGGCCGTCGTCGGCGTCCAGTCCGCCGCCGGCTACGCCGAGGGCAAGCCGCTGCACGCCAGCTGGAGCTGACCCTCCCCACGGCCCGCCCGGCGGCCCCGGCCCGTACCCGCGCAAGCGGTCGGGCCGGGGCCGCCGGCGTGTTCACGGAGCCCCGGCGCGAGCCTTCACGGCAGCCGCCCCGGCGGGGTGCTGTACACCCCGGCGCGGTACTTCGGGATCCGCAGGGTCACCTTCATGCCCGCGCCGACGCCCGTCTCGATGACCGGGCCGTACGCGTCCCCGTACACCTGCCGGATCCGCTCGTCCACGTTCGTCAGCCCGATCCCGGGCGAGGACCCCGCCCGCTCCCCGGCCTCCCCGGCCAGGATCCGCCGGAGCAGTGCCGGGTCCATCCCCACGCCGTCGTCCTCGACGGTGATCACGGCCTCCGCGCCCGCGTCCCGGGCCGCGATCGTGATGAGGCACGCCCCGGAGGAGTCCTCCAGGCCGTGCTTGACCGCGTTCTCCACCAGCGGCTGCAGGCACAGGAACGGCAGGGCCACCGGCAGCACCTCCGGCGCGACCCGGAGGACCACCTTCAGCCGGTCCCCGAACCTGGCCCCGGCCAGCGCCAGATACTGCTCGATCGACCGCAACTCCTCCGCCAGCGTGGTGAATTCGCCGTGCCGGCGGAAGGAGTAGCGGGTGAAGTCGGCGAACTCCAGCAGCAGGTCGCGGGCCCGCTCCGGATCGGTCCGCACGAACGAGGCAATGGCCGCCAGGGAGTTGAAGATGAAGTGCGGGGCGATCTGCGCCCGCAGCGCCCGGATCTCCGCCTCCATCAGCCGGGTCCGCGAGCGGTCCAGCTCGGACAGCTCCAGCTGCACCGACACCCAGCGCGCCACCTCGGTCGCCGCGCGCACCAGCACCGCCGACTCCCGCGAGCCGTACGCCACGAGCGCGCCCAGCACCCCGTCCTCCCCGGTCAGCGGGGCCACCACCGCCCACCGCAGCGGGCAGTCCGGCCGCTCGCAGCCCGTGCGCACGCTGAGGCTGCGCCCCGAGTCGAGCACGGCCGCCACGCGGGCCACCGCCCGCTCCTCGTGGTGGTCGGCGCCCGGGCCGTCCCAGGCGAGCACCGCCTCCCGGTCGGTCAGGCACAGCGCTTCGGTGCCGAGCAGCGAGCGCAGCCGCCGGGCGGCCTTGCGGGCCGAGTCCGCGGTCAGGCCGGCCCGCAGCGGGGGCGCGGCCAGCGACGCCGTGTGCAGGGTGTGGAACGTCGCCCGCTCCACCGGAGTCCCCAGGTCCGGCCCGGAGGTCCGGTCGGCGCGCCGGGCGTGCCACCGGCCGCCCGCCCAGCCCGCGCCCGCGAGGGCCGCCGCGGCCGCGGCGCACGCCGCGGTGAGCGCCGCGCTCACGGGGCGCCGCCCGGGCGGGCGCCGGCCACGGATTCCGGCAGGTGCAGCCGGGCCAGGGTCGCAGCCGTCCCGGCCGGCACGCGCGAGCGCGTGGCCAGCGACACCAGCACCATCGTCAGGAACCCCAGCGGCACGGACCACGCGGCCGGCCAGGCCAGCAGAGTGTGGGCCCAGCCCCGCGGGGCGGCCCCCGCCCGCGTCGCGGCCACCGCGCCCAGGGCGGCCCCGCCGCCGGCGAGCAGCCCGGCGACCGCGCCGGGCGGGGTGAGCCCGCGCCACCAGATGCCGAGGACGAGCAGCGGGCAGAAGGAGGACGCGGACACGGCGAACGCGAGCCCCACCGCGTCCGCGACCGGTGCGTCGGCCAGGGCGGTGCTCCCGGCCAGCGGCACCGCCATCGCCGCGACGGCCGCGACGCGGAAGGCGCCCAGCCCCCGCCGGGGGAGGACGTCCTGGTGCAGGACCCCGGCCACGGCCATGGTCAGCCCGGACGCCGTCGACAGGAAAGCGGCGAACGCCCCGCCCGCGAGGAGTGCTCCCAGCAGGTCGCCCGGCAGCCCGCCGAGGACCCGCTCGGGCAGTACCAGCACGGCCCCGTCGGCGTCGCCTGTGAGGGCGAGTTCGGGGACGTACGTCCGGCCGAGGGCCCCGTACAGGGGCGGCAGCAGGTAGAAGGAGCCGAGCAGGCCGAGCACGGCCAGGGTGGTGCGGCGCGCGGCCCGCCCGTCGGGGCTGGTGTAGAAGCGGACCGCGACGTGCGGCAGGCCCATGGTGCCGAGGAAGGTGGCCAGGATCAGCCCGTACGTGGCGTACAGGCCGGACGCCGGGACGTCCCCCCGGTCGCCGGCCAGGGGCTCCGACCAGCGGGAGGCGCCCGCCCCGGCCGCCGGACGGGACTGCGGGACGGGGGTGCCCGGCGCGAACTCCAGCCGGGTGCGCGCCCCGACGAGGTGCTCGCCGGGGGAGAGGGCGAGCGGTTCGGCGGTGTGGGTGCGCCCGTCGACGCGGCCGGTGGCCGTCACCGCCAGCGGCGCGTCCAGGGTCAGCCGCACGTCCTCGGCGAGGGTGACGGCGGTGTGCTCGCGGAAGACGGCCGGGGCGTCGAAGGAGGCCCGCGGGGCGCCGTCGGCTGCCCAGGCGGCCAGCAGGAAGAACGCGGGCACGAGGAGGGCCGTCAGCTTGAGCCAGTACTGGAAGGCCTGGACGAAGGTGATGCTCCGCATCCCGCCGGCGGCGACGGCTGCGGTCACCACGACGGCGACGACGGTGCCGCCCGCCCAGTGCGGGGCCCCGGTGAGGATCTCCAACGTCAGCCCGGCGCCTTGCAGTTGCGGCAGCAGGTAGAGCCAGCCGACGCCCACCACGAACAGCACGGAGATCCGGCGCACAGCCCGCGACTCCAGCCTCGCCTCGGCGAAGTCGGGCAGCGTGTACGCCCCCGAGCGCCGCAGCGGGGCCGCGACGAGCGCCAGCAGCACCAGGTAGCCGGCGGTGTAGCCGAGCGGGTACCAGAGCATCCCCGGCCCCTGGAGCAGCACCAGTCCCGCGACCCCGAGGAAGGAGGCCGCGGAGAGGTACTCGCCGCTGATCGCGGCCGCGTTGAGGCGGGGGCCGACGGTGCGGGAGGCGACGTAGAAGTCGGAGGTGGTGCGGGAGATCCGCAGCCCCAGCGCGCCGACGAGCACCGTGGCCAGGACGACGGCGGTGACCGCGGTCAGCGCGTACGTCTGGTTCAACGGGGGTCCTTCGGCCGGGGGAGGGGTGACGGAGTCTACGCACGGTGCGCGAGTGGCAACAGGCGTGATCCGGCGCGTTCCGGCGCCCCGCTCCGGCCACACCCGGCCGGGGGGCCGCCCGGCGCGCGGGCGGCGCGCGGGGAGGTGCTCCGGCGCCCCGGGGGCGGCGCGGTCAGCGTGCCGCGCCCCGGTGCTCCGTGCAGTCCCGCAGGGCGATCTCCAGCTCCACGTACGAGTCCTCGGCCCGCCGGAAGGCCAGCTTCAGGGCGGCCTCGGCGCGCGGCGGCAGCTGCCGGCCCGCGCCCTCGCCGGCCTCGTACAGGACGTCGGCCCAGCGGGCGGCGGCACTGCGCAGCCGGGCCAGCAGCGCCTCGGCCTCGTCGGGTCCCGCGGGCCGGGCGCGGGGCAGCCCCGCCACGGCGTCGAGCAGCGCCTGGATGTCGGCCATCCGCCCACCCTCCCCTGGTGACGTCCGCTCCCACGATAGGGCGGCCCGGGGG
>NZ_RPSE01000218.1:0-10256 GCF_003949955.1 Streptomyces sp. WAC05292 | reverse complement strand
GGCACGGGGCCCGGGGCAGAGCCCCGAAACCACCCACACGAGGCACCTCACCCCCCACACCCGCCGAATCCAGCCCCGCCGGCGCTTGAGGCGCGGGGCGCGGGGCAGAGCCCCGGAAGGGGCCGCGGGCGGGCCCGTCAGAGGGCGTTGGCCAGGGCTGCCAGGAAGGCCGAGACCGCGGCGGGGCCGGGGAGGACCAGGTCGGCCCGCGCCGCGAGCTCCGGGACCTCCTCCGAGCCGCTGCACACCAGCAGTCCCGGCAGCCCTTCGGCCCGCCTCTTCTCGACGGCCGCGTACGCGGCGAGGTCTCCGAGGTCGTCCCCGGCGTACAGCACCGTCTCGGCACCCGTCTCCGCGAGGTACTCGGTCAGGGCGACGCCCTTGTCCATCCCGGGCGGCCGCAGCTCCAGGACGGCCCGCCCCGGCTCGACGATCAGCCCGTGCCGGGCGGCCAGCTCGGCGAGCGGCTCCCGCAGGGCGGCGAACGCCGCGGCCGGGTCCTCGGCGCGCCGGGTGTGGACGGCGAGGGCGCGGCCCTTCTCCTCGATCCAGGTGCCGTGCCAGGCGCCGACGGAGTGCAGGAATCCGGGCAGCTCGGCCCGTACGGCGGCGACGCCGGGGTGTTCGGCCGGGGCGTGGACGCTGCCGCTGACGGCGTCCCACCGCTCGGCCCCGTAGTGCCCGAGCACCACCAGGTGCTCCAGTCCGGCGACCCCGGCGAAGCCCCCGAGGCGTACGGCGACGCCCGCCGGCCGGCCGGTGACGACGGCGACGGAGCCGACGCGCGGGGCGAGGGCGGCGAGCGCCGGGACGGCGTCGGGGTGGGCTCGGGCCTGGTCGGGGTCGGGGACGATGTCGGCGAGTGTGCCGTCGAAGTCGAGGGCGACCACGCTGCGGCGCGGGTCGCCGAGCAGGGCCGCGAGTCCCTCGCGGCCGGCGGCGGTGACGGGCATCGGCAGATCGTGCGGATGGCTCCCCATACGGACGACCCTAACGGCCGACCGGTACGACGGCTACGGCGCCCCCCGGGCGCGCCGTCAGCGGCGGGCTCGGCGGGCGTCGCGGATGCGGCGGAGGCGGTTGACCGTGCCGGGGGCGTGCGCGAGGGCGCGCGGGTCGTCCATCAGCGCGTTGAGCAGCTGGTAGTAGCGGACCGGGGTCATCCCCAGCCCCTCCCGTATCGCGCGCTCCTTCGCGCCCGGCCCGGGCCAGGCCCGCCCCTCGAAGGCGAGCACAGCGGCCTCGGTGGCCGTGAGCTGCTCTTCGTCCGTCATACGGCCAGATTAACGCCGCCCTCCGACACCCACCGGGGCCGCCGAGCTCGGGGTGGGTGCCGGGGGCGGAGACGTTGCGCGCCGGGCCGGTGCCCGGCCGCGCCGCTCAGCGCTTGTCCTCCGCGCGGGCGCGGACCGCGATCTCCTCCAGCACCTTCGCGGGCTGCGCGCCCGGCTGGACCGCCCTGCCGATGTTCTGCTTGACGCTCTCGCTGACCCCGGCCCAGGAGTTCTTGCCGACCGGGTACAGCCGGGAGTTCGGCAGGGCCTGGAGGAAGGGCTTCAGCTGGGCGGCGGAGCCGCCGTTCGCCGCTTCCATCGCCCGGAAGCCGCTGGTGGTGGCGGGGAGGAGGTCGTACTTGCGGGTGAAGGCCGTCACGTTCTTGGAGTCGTACACCCAGTCGAGGAACTTCCCGGACTCGGCGCGGTGGCCGTTCTTGAACGCCATGATCCAGTCGGCGACGCCCATGGCCGGCTGGGCGGTGCCGTCGGCGGTGGGCAGCGGCACCATGCCGACCTTCACGCCCTTCTCGGTCGCCTGCTTGATCAGGGTGGGGTGGCCGTTGAGCATGCCGACCTCGCCGCGCGCGAACGCGTCGAAGGCGGCCTGCCGGTCGGTCTTGCCCGGGTCGGCGGCGCCGGTCAGGCCCTGGCCGACCATCTTGTCGCGCAGGAACTCGAAGGCCTTGACGTTCTCCGCGGAGTCGATCGCGTACGCCTCTTCGTTGTCGGTGTAGCCGCCGCCGCCCGACAGCATCCACATCATCGTCTCGGCCTGCGCCTCCTCGCGGCCGAGCGGCAGCGCGAAGGGCGTCGGCACGCCGGCGGCCTTCAGCTTCTTGGCGGCGGCCTCCAGGTCGGCCCAGCTCTTGGGCTGCCACGGCGTCCTGCCGTCCTTGGGGATGACGCCGGCGTCGGCGAGGAGCTTCTCGTTGTAGAAGAGCAGGCGGGTGCTGGCGACGAAGGGCATGCCGTACTGGGTGCGGCGGACCTTGCCGGCCTCGGCGAGGGGCGCGAGGAAGTCGGCCTCGGTCTGGACGGACAGCAGCTCGTCGGCGGTGTGGAGCTTTCCGGCGGCGGCGTAGTCGGCGTAGGCGCCGATCTGCGCGATGTCGGGGGCCTTGCCCTCCTTGACCATGGCCGCGACCTTGGCGTCGACCTCGGACCAGGAGTAGACGCCGACCTCGACCTTGATGCCCGGGTGGGTCTTCTCGAAGCCGGCGGCGAGGTCCTTCCAGTAGGCGGCCGAGGAGTTCTGCGGATTGTCCCCGTACTCGGCCGCCACGACCCGGAGGGTCACCTCGTTGTCCCCGGTGAGGCTTCCGCAGCCGGTGAGCGTCACCGCCAGGCTCAGTGCGGCTCCGGTTGCGGCCAGGCTCAGGTAACGGCCCTTCACAGTTCTCGACACATCCCAGGTTGTACGTACGATCCACGTAAGGTCTACACCACTTTGGCCGCTGGTCCACATTCGGGCACGGTCGGCGGCCGGAATTTGTATGGCAGCTCAACAATCCCCTCCAATGGACTAGACCTTTCCCGTCGAAGCGAGCGAGACTGTCACCCGTGAAACCCGTGAAACACGTCATCGCCCTCGATGTGGGCGGCACCGGGATGAAGGCCGCCCTCATCGCCGAGGACGGCACCCTGCTGCACCAGGCGCGCCGTGCCACCGGCCGCGACCGCGGCCCGGAGGCCGTCGTCGGGACGATCCTGGACTTCGCCGCCGAGCTGCACGCGCTGGGCCGCGAGCGCTTCGGAGAGGCCGCCGTCGCGGCCGGCGTCGCCGTCCCCGGCATCGTGGACGCCGACACCGGGACCGCGGTGTACGCGGCCAACCTCGGCTGGCGCGACGTACCGCTGCGCACGCTCCTCGCCGCCCGGCTGGGCTCCCTCCCCGTGGCCCTCGGCCACGACGTGCGCACGGGCGGCCTCGCCGAGGGCCGCATCGGGGCCGGCCGCGGCGCCGACCGCTTCCTGTTCGTGCCCCTCGGCACCGGCATCGCCGGAGCCATCGGCATCGCCGGCCGCATCGAGGCCGGCGCCCACGGCTACGCGGGCGAGATCGGCCACATCGTGGTCCGCCCGGGCGGCCCCGCCTGCGGCTGCGGGCAGCGCGGCTGCCTGGAGACCGTGGCCTCGGCCTCCGCCGTCAGCCGCGCCTGGGCCGCGGCCTGCGGCGACCCGGACGCCGACGCCGCCGACTGCGCGCGCGCCGTCACGGCAGGCGACGCCGCGGCCCGCCGCATCTGGCAGGAGGCCGTCGACGCCCTCGCCGACGGCCTCGTCACGGCGATCACCCTGCTGGACCCCCGCACCCTGATCATCGGCGGCGGGCTCGCCGAGGCGGGGGAAGTCCTGTTCACACCGCTCCGCGCGGCCGTCGAGGAGCGCGTGACGTTCCAGCGGCTGCCCCACATCGTGCCGGCGGCCCTCGGGGACACCGCCGGATGCCTGGGCGCAGGGCTGCTCGCCTGGGACCTACTCGCCACGGAGGTACCTGCCTGATGTCCGGAAGCGCACACAGCACCGTTCTCTCCGGCGCGCGGGTGGTGCTGCCCACCGGGATCGTGGCGGGCGGCCGCGTCATCGTCGAGGGCGACCGCATCGCCGGCAGCGCCCGTGAGGACGCGACCGTCGCCGACCTCTCGGGACACTGGCTCGTCCCCGGCTTCGTCGACATGCACAACCACGGCGGCGGCGGCGCCTCCTTCACCTCCGGCACCGCCGAGGAGGTCCTGCGCGGCGTACGCACCCACCGCGAGCACGGCACGACCACCCTGGTGGCGTCCACCGTCACCGGCGACCTCGACGAACTGGCCCGCCGCGCCGGGCTCCTCGCCGAGCTCACCCAGCAGGGCGAGATCGCCGGGATCCACTTCGAGGGCCCGTTCATCAACCCCTGCCGCAAGGGCGCCCACAAGGAGGAGCTGCTGCGCGACCCCGACCCGGCCGAGGTCCGCAAGCTCGTCGACGCCGCCCACGGCGCGGCCCGCATGTTCACCCTCGCGACCGAGCTGCCGGGCGGTCTGGACTCCGTACGCCTCCTCGCCGAGCACGGGGTGATCGCCGCGATCGGGCACACCGACTCCACCTACGACCAGACCCGCCAGGCCATCGACGCGGGCGCGACCGTCGCCACCCACCTGTACAACGCCATGCCCGGCATGGAGCACCGCGCCCCCGGCCCGATCGCCGCCCTGCTGGAGGACGAGCGGGTCACCGTCGAACTCATCAACGACGGCACGCACCTCCACCCGGCGATGCTGGAGCTGGCCTTCCACCACGCCGGCGCCCACCGCGTCGCCCTGATCACCGACGCCATGGACGCGGCCGGCTTCGGCGACGGCACCTACCACCTGGGACCGCTGGAGGTGGAGGTGAAGGACGGCGTGGCCCGCCTCGTCGAAGGCGGCTCCATCGCCGGCTCCACCCTCACCCTGGACACCGCCTTCAAGCGGTCGGTCACCCTGGACCGGCTGCCCGTCGAGTCCGTCGTCCAGGCGATCTCCGCCAATCCGGCCAAGCTGCTGGGCCTGTACGACGAGGTGGGCTCGCTGGAACCCGGCAAGTACGCCGACCTGGTCGTCCTGGACGCCGCGTTCGACCTGAAGGGCGTCATGCGGCGCGGCGAATGGGTCGTCAGGCCCCCGGCCCTCGGCGGCTGAGCCGCCGATCGGGGGGTTCGGCGGCATCGGCGGACGGCGGACGGCCCGCGGGACTGGGCCGTCCGCCCGGTGTTTGACATGATCCCGGCACACACCGAGACCGGGACCCGAAGAACCATGATCCTGACCGTGACGCTGAACACCGCACTCGACGTCACCCACCGCGTGCCCAGGCTGATCCCGCACGCCACCCACCGCGCCACCGCCGTCACCGAACGGCCAGGCGGCAAGGGCCTCAACGTCGCCCGCGTCCTGGCCGCGCTGGGCCGGCCGGTGACCGCGACCGGCTTCGCCGGCGGCCGCACCGGCGCGGCCGTCCGCGAACTGCTCGCCGACTGCCCCGGCGTGACGGACGCCCTGGTCCCCTGCGCGGGCCCCACGCGCCGCACCCTGGCCGTCGTCGACGAATCGACCGGGGACACCACGCAGTTCAACGAGCCGGGCCCGGTGATCGGTTCCGGCGAGTGGGCGGAGTTCACGGAGCGGTACGGGGCCCTGCTCGCCGGCGCCGAAGCGGTGGCCCTGTGCGGCAGCCTGCCGCCGGGCGTGCCGGTCGGGGCGTACGCGGTCCTCGTACGGGCGGCCCGCGCGGCCGGCGTCCCCGTCCTGCTGGACACCAGCGGCGAGGCCCTGCGCCGCGGCATCGCGGCCCGCCCCGACATGGTCAAGCCGAACGCCGCCGAGGTCGCCGAACTCACCGGCTCCCGCGAGCCGGTCCAGGCCGGCCGCGACGCCCGCCGCCGCGGCGCCCGCGCGGTGGTGACCTCACTGGGCCCGCAGGGCCTCCTGGCCACCACCCCGGAGGGCACCTGGCAGGCGGCCCCGCCCCGCCCCCTGTCGGGAAACCCGACCGGCGCGGGCGACTCGGCGGTGGCGGGCCTCCTGTCGGGCCTGGTCGAAGGCCTGGACTGGCCGTCCCGCCTGAGCCGCGCGGTAGCCCTGTCCGCGGCAACGGTCCTCGCTCCGGCGGCGGGAGAGTTCGACCCCCGCACCTACGAAGAGGTACAGGGGTCCGTGCGCGTGACGGCGGCTCAGCCGGCCTGAAGCACGACTGCCGGGGCAGCCGGTCGGGGCGGGGCTCCCGCGGAGTGCCCCGGCCGGGTCGGCGTCAGCCGGCGGCGAGCCAGAACTGGTCGATGTTCACGTTGCACTTGTTGCCGGCCTCGCAGGACAGCTTCACCGTGTTGGTGCCCTCCTTGAGGCTCACCTGGCCCCAAGTGGTCTGCCAGCCCTTCTCCCAGTCGCCCTTCGGCTGCTTGGAGAAGTTCCGCATGCTGATCGGCTGAGGGTTCGGCTTCCCGTTGACGGTCAGCGTGCCGTCGGCATCCTCGCCCGGGATGCCGAACCGCACGTAGAAGCGGTAGGTGCCCCCCTTGGGCAGGTCCAGCGTCCACGTCACCGACGCGCCGACCTGGTTGAAGTTGCCGACGTACTGTCCGCTGGCCGACTTCGCGCCGGGCACCGCGTTCTGCAGCATGGCGCCGCCCGCGATGGCCATGCCCGGACCGCCCGCGTCACCCTTGGGCAGCCCAGGCTGGGGAGACGCCGACGGGCTGGGGGCGTCCGAGGGGCCGGGGTTCTGCGGCTGCGGCTGCTGGTTCTGCCCCTGGCCGTCCTTGCCGGCTTCGTCCTTGCCCGCGTCCTTGTTGCCGAACGTGAGCGCCGCACCGATGCCGATCACGACCGCACCCACGACCGCGACCGCGGCGATCAGCAGGCCCCGCCTGCTGGAGCTGCTGCCTCCGCGCCCGCGGCCGCCGTGGCCGCCCGTCCCGCCGCCGCCCGGCAGCGGCATCGCGGTGGTCGCGTGCGGCTGCTGCTGCGGCGGTACGCCGTAGCCGCCTGCCTGGAGGGCCTCCGGGGCCTGGTACTGGGCCTGGTAGCCCGGCGGCTGCTGCTGGGGGACGGCGCGCTGGCCGCCGTACGTCCGCTCGCCGACCGTGCGCACCTGGTTGTAGGAGGTGCGGGGGACGCCGGGCTGGCCGCCGACCGTCGGGCCGGGGTAGCTGTAGCCGCCGCCCGGCGGGGGCGGGGATGCTCCGGCAGCCTGGCCGTCCGCGTAGAGGTAGCCGAACGGGTCGTCGTCCTCGGGCTTGTTCGCCCCGCCGTTCGGGCCGTTGTTCGCGGGCGTCGTCATCGCAGGTCACTCCTTTCGACCCCCGGGAGCCTACCCCGAACACGTGCACCCACGGGCGGCCGACGGGGTCAGCCGGCCCGGCGGTGCGCCTTGGACCGGGACCGCTTCTCGATGTACATGCGCTGGTCGGCGGAGCGCAGGACCTCGTCGGCGGACATTCCGCAGCTGGCCCAGCCGATGCCGAAACTCGCTCCGACACGTACGGCGCGGCCGTCCACCCGGATCGGCGGGATGATCGCGTTCCGCAGCCGTACGGCGAGGTCGGCGGCGTCCGCGGCACCGAGGCCGTCGGCGAGGACGACGAACTCGTCGCCGCCCAGCCGGGCGACGGTGTCGCCGTCCCGGACGCCCGTCGTGAGGCGGCGGGCCACCTCGATCAGGACGGCGTCGCCGGTGTGGTGCCCGAACCGGTCGTTGATCGACTTGAAGCCGTCGAGGTCGCAGAAGAGGACGGCGAGTCCCTTCGTCCCGTCGTCCACCTCGGAGGCGGGCGCCACCGCGTGCACATGGTGGTCGTACGGGCCGGCCCCCGCCCCGGGCGCGCCGAGCTCGAACGGCTCGGGGTACCCCTCGTGCCGGTACGCGGCCCCCCCGCCCGGCCCGACCGCCGCGTCGGCGAAGGCCGCGCCGCCCTCGTACGCGGCGTCGAGCGCCTCCACCGCGCCCGCGCGGACCGCCTGCGGCATGCGGCACAGCCGTGAGGAGAGCCGCGCGCGCAGCTCCGCGCTGTTCGGCAGCCCGGTCAGCGAGTCGTGGCTGGCGCGGTGGGCGAGCTGCAGCTCGTGCCGCTTGCGCTCCTCGATGTCCTCGACGTGGGTCAGCAGGAAGCGCGGCCCGTCCGCGGCGTCCGCGACGACCGAGTTGCGCAGCGACACCCACACGTACGTGCCGTCGCGCCGGCCCAGCCGCAGCTCGGCCCGGCCGCCCTCGGCGGAGGTGCGCAGCAGGGTGCCGATGTCCTCGGGGTGGACGAGGTCGGAGAAGGAGTACCGGCGCAGGACGGAGGCGGGGCGGCCCAGCAGCCGGCACAGGGCGTCGTTGGTGCGCAGCAGCCGCCCGTGCTGGTCGCCGCCCATCTCGGCGATGGCCATGCCGCTGGGCGCGTACTCGAAGGCCTGCCGGAACGACTCCTCGCTGGCGCGCAGCGCCTGCTGCTCGCGCTCCAGGCGGACGAGGGCGCGCTGCATGTTCGCGCGGAGCCGGGCGTTGCTGATCGCGATGGCTGCCTGGAAGGCGTACATCTGCAGGGCCTCGCGGCCCCACGCGCCGGGGCGGCGGCCGTTGCGCGGCCGGTCGACGGAGATCACGCCGAGGAGCTCGCCGCCGGAGGCGTACATCGGCGCGTAGAGCCGGTCCTCGGGGTGCCACTCGTCCTCGAACCTGGGGTCCGGCCCGTCGGTGTGCCACTGGGGGACGTCGTCCTCCAGCAGGATCCAGCCCTCGGTGTGCGGGATGAAGCGCAGGCCGTCCCAGTTCTCACCCATCGTCAGGCGGCGCTCCCAGGAGCTGCGGGAGCCGACGCGGCCGGTGATGAGCGCTTCCGCCGCGGGGTCGCCGGCGAACGCGGCGACGACGAGGTCACCGTCGGGGCGTACGAGGTTGACGCAGGCGAGCTGGTAGCCGAGGCCGGTGACGATGCCGTCGACGACGGTCTGCAGGGTGTCGGCCAGGCTCCTGGCCGTGTTGAGCTCGGCCACCACCCGGTGCAGCTGCCGCAGGGTCGCAAGACGGACGTACGGCTCTGACTCGGTCTCCATCGCTCGCTCTCCCCGAGACCTCGACAGCAACTCCAGTTTTGTCATCGGCGTTTCGTTGCGGTGTCCCGACCACTGAATCACAGTGAGCTGTGCGGCAGGTACACAGGGTCAACAAATCTTGCCGTCTGTGACTCAAGTCACATGAGATGACCGCAGGCGTCCGGTTACGGCTCCCGCGGCGGCGCGGCGCTCCCCCCTTCTCCTTCCGGCGGCGGCGCTCGGCACGCCCGGGCAGGGCCGGGCCTAGGCCAAGGGTCCGGGGCCGGTTAGGCCCGGGGCCCGATGTGCGCCGTGGGAGGGCGAGACTAGCGTTCCCGACGTGCTGAAGACGACTCCCCTGCCCGCGCCGCCCGCCGCCACCCCGCATCCTGAGGGGGTGAGCCACGACGAGTTCCGCGCCGCGATGAGCAGACTGGCCGCGGGCGTCTGCCTGATCACCTCCCACGAACCGCCGCTCGCGCCGGGCGGGCCCCCCGGGGAGGACGTCGGCATGACCGCGACCGCCTTCGTGTCGGTCTCGCTGGACCCGCCGCTGGTGATGGTCAGCGTCCGCGAGGGCTCGCGGATGGACGACCTGCTGGCCGAGCAGCCGCTGTGGGCGGTCTCCGTCCTCGCCGACCACCAGATCCAGGTCGCGAGCCGCTTCTCGATGAAGGGCCGCATCAGCGACCGGCTGCTCTTCGCCGACCTGCCGTGGGAGCGCGGCGAGCTGTCGGGGTCGCCGCTGCTGACGGACGCCCTGGCCACGCTGGAGTGCCGCACCGAGAACCGGGTCCCGGCCGGCGACCACACGCTCGTCGTGGGGCGCGTCCTCGCGGCCCGGTGCCCCGCGCCGGACGCCGCGCCGCTGGCGTACTTCCGCGGCCGGTACCGGCACCTGGCGCCCTGACGGCGGCCGCGCGCCGCAAGGCGGGCAGACGGGCCGACGGGCCGGCCGCTACCAGTCGCGGCCCGAGCGGCCCCGCTTGGTCTCGGCGCGGGCCTTCTTCTCCCGCAGCCGCCGCTCGTTGATCCCCTTCGGGATCTTCGTCGCGCGGCGCGGCTTCGGCGGCGGCGCGGTCGCCTCCGCGAGCAGGGACGCCATCCGGACCAGCGCCATCTCCCGGTTGCGCAGCTGCGAGCGGTGCTCGGAGGCCCGTACGGACAGGACCCCGTCGACCAGGCGGGACGCAAGCCGCTCCAGGGCCCGCTCCTTCCACACCTGCGGCAGCGCCTTCGTCGCGGCGAGGTCGAAGAGCAGCTCGACGCGCGAGTCCGAGGTGTTCACGTGCTGCCCGCCCGGCCCGGAGGAACGCGAGAACCGCCACGAGAGCTCCGCCTCGGGGAGCACCACGGAGCCGCGGATGACATGGGGACCAGGCATGCCCCCATGATCCCGCCCCCGCCCGGCCCGCGTCACCCGCATTTCCGGGCACCCCGCGGC
>NZ_RPSE01000217.1:0-10271 GCF_003949955.1 Streptomyces sp. WAC05292 | reverse complement strand
GCGTCCTGGTGGGGACAATGGGGCGGTGCGCTACGCGATCCTCGGTTCCGTTCAGGTCGTTCGGGGCGACGGGACGCCCGTCGCCGTCGGCGGGGCGAGGCTGCGCGCCCTGCTGACCGCGCTGGCACTGCGGGCCGGGCGGCCCGTGCCGGTGCACCTGCTCACCGCCGACGTGTGGGCCGGCGAGCCCCCCGCCGACGGGCCGGCCGCCCTGCAGGCGCTGGTCGGGCGGCTGCGGCGGGCCCTGGGCCGGGAGGCCGTGCGTTCCGCGGAGGGCGGCTACCTGCTCGCGGCCGCCCGCGACGACGTCGACGCGTACCGCTTCGAGCGGCTCGTCCGGGCCGCCGCCGAGGCCGTCGAGGGGGATCCGGCGCGCGCCGCGGCCCTGTACGACGAGGCGCTGGCGCTGTGGCGCGGACCGGCCCTGGCCGACCTGCCCGAGCCGGGCGCGGAGGCCGCGCGCTGGGAGGCCGTACGGGCCGACGCCCGGCGGGGGCGGCTCGCGGCGGCCCTCGGCCTCGGCGAGGCGGAACGCGTCCTGCCCGAGCTCGCCGAGCTGTGCGGGCGCCATCCGCTGGACGAGCCGCTCCAGGGCTTGCGGATCCGGGCACTGCGGGACGCGGGGAGGGCGGCGGAGGCGCTCGCCGCCTTCGAGGAGGTCCGGCGGGAGCTCGCCGACCGGCTCGGCACGGACCCGGGGCCGGCCCTGCGCGCCCTGCACGCCGGGCTCCTCGCGCCGCTGCCCGGGGCCGCCGGTGCCCCGGGGGCCGCGGCCGTCGGGGAGGCGCGGCCGGGCAACCTGAAGGCCCGGCTGACGACGTTCGTCGGGCGCGAGGAGGACATCCGGGCCATCGGCGCGGACCTCGGAAGGGCCCGGCTCGTCACCCTGCTGGGGCCGGGCGGCGCCGGCAAGACCCGCCTGTCGCAGGAGGCCGCCGAGGCCCACGCCGCGGGCGCGGCCGGCGGCAGCCGGTGGCCCGACGGCGTGTGGTTCGCCGAACTGGCCCCCGTCACCGACCCGGACGACGTCGCCGAGGCCGTCCTCACCGCGCTCGGCGCCCGCGAGACCAAACTGCGCGGCGCCTCCGCCGAGGAGCTGCGGGCCCTGACCGACCGGGCGGGCGACGAGCCGCTCGCCCGCCTCACCGAGCACTGCGCCCGGCGCGGCATGCTGCTGGTCCTCGACAACTGCGAGCACGTCGTGGGGGCCGCCGCCGAGCTGGCCGAACGGCTGCTCACCCACTGCCCGGGGGTGCGGATCCTGGCCACCAGCCGCGAACCGCTCGGGGTGCCGGGGGAGTTCCTCCGGCCCGTGGAGCCGCTGCCGGACCACGCGGCGCTGCGGCTCCTCGACGACCGCGGCGCCGCCGCCCGCCCCGGCTTCACCGTCGCCGAGGACCCGGACGCGGCCGCGGAGATCTGCCGCCGCCTGGACGGCCTTCCGCTCGCGATCGAGCTGGCGGCGGCGCGGCTGCGGATGCTGACGCCCCGGCAGATCGCGGACCGGCTGGACGACCGGTTCCGGCTGCTGACGGGCGGCGCGCGCACCGTCCTGCCGCGGCAGCAGACGCTGCGCGCGGTCGTCGACTGGTCGTGGGAGCTCCTCGACGCGGCGGAACGCCGCGTCCTGGCCCGCCTGTCGGTCTTCGCCGGCGGCTGCGACCTGCCCGCCGCCGAAGCGGTCTGCGCCGACCCCGACCCCGACCCGGAGCCGGGCCCCGGCACCGGCCCGGACCCCGGTGCCGGAGGGCGTGACGGGGCCGTCGTCCGGACCGGTGACGTCGCCTCCGTCGTCGGCTCGCTCGTCGACAAGTCGCTCGTCATCGCCGCGCCCGGGCCCCGCGGCATGCGGTACCGGATGCTGGAGACCGTCGCCGAGTACGCCGGGGAGCGCCTCGCCGCCGAGGCCGGCGAGGCGGGGGCCGCCGAGCGGCGGCATCTCGTGCACTACCGCGAGTTCGCCCGGGCCGTCGAGCCGCTGCTGCGCGGGGCGGGGCAGCGGGAGGCGGGGGAGCGGCTCGCGGCCGACTACGACAACCTCCGCAGCGCCCTGCGCCGGGCGGTCGCGGCCCGGGACGCCGGGGAGGCGCTGTGCCTCGTGCACTGCCTCGTCTGGTACTGGCAGATGCACGACCTGCGCGCCGAGTGCCGGCACTGGGCGAACGCCGTCGCCGAGCTCGGCCCGGACCCCTTCCGCGCGCCCGTCGCCCCGGCCGGGCCGGTGCACGAGCGGATCGCCGACACGCCGCCGCCGTACCACGGGGAGGCGCTCACCGAGGCCTGGCGCGGCATCCGGCTCCTCCAGCTCGCCGCGCGGGACCAGAACAGCGAGAACTGGAACTCGCCGGAGGTGCGCCCGCTGATCGACGGCATCCTCGCCGCCTACCGGCCGGGCCTGCCGCAGACCTGCCGGGCCCCCGGCTCGCTGTGGATCTACGCGGTGATGATCGGCGGGGACGCGGAGATGCTGCGCCGCACCATCGACGCCACCGTCGAGACCGCCCGCGCCTTCGACTACCGCTGGGAGCTCGCCGGCGCCCTCCAGCTCCGGGCGAACGTGCTGGCCAACCGGGCCGCATGGGCGGGCGACGCCTCCCGCGACGCCGAGGAGAGCCTCGCGCTGTTCACCGCGCTCGGCGACGACTGGGGCTGCGCGGAGGCGCTGTCGGCCCGCGCCGAGGCCCGCGAGAAGCACGGCCTGTACGCGCTCGCCGCGGACGACTTCCGGGCGGCGATCCGGTACGCGGAGCGGCTCGGGGCGCCCTCGCAGGTGACGGTGCTGCGGGTGCGGATGGCCGGGGTGCTGATGGAGAGCGGGCGACACGCCGAGGCCGAGGAGCTCCTCGCCGACGTGCTGCGCGGCATGCCCCGCAGCTACGGCAACGAGGCCATGCCGGCCGCCCACCTGTTCATGGCGGTGTGCCTGGGGCGCAGGGGCCGCATCGCCGACGCCCGCGCGCACATCCGGCAGCTGCGCGAGGAGTTCGCCATGGGCGCCTACGCCGTCTTCGACTGCTACCTGCTCGCCACGACGGCCTGGCTGGACAACCAGGACGGCCGCCACGAGCAGGCGCTCGAAGTGCTCCGGCAGGCCCTGGAGTCCGCCCGGGACCCGCTGGCCGACATGGTCGCCCCGCAGCTGCCCGCCGTCTACATGCTGACGGCGGCCCGCGCGCGGGCCGGGCTCGGCGGCCGCGAGGAGGCGGTGCTCGCCGCCCGGCTGCTGGGCGCCTACCGGGCGCTGCTGCCGGACGGGCACGTCCCGGTGGCGACCGAGCGGGAGGACCTGGACCGCACCGAGGAGCTGGTGCGCGGGGCGCTGGACGACGCCGCGTACGGGGCCGCGTACGCCGAGGGCGGCGGCCTCACCCTGGAGGAGGCCGCCGCCCTCATCTGACCCGGCCCCCCGCCGGGGGCCCGTCCGGGACGCGATCCGGAGCGGACCGACCGGCCGGATCAGGTCTTCTGGCGGAACTTGCGCACCGCGAGCGGCATGGTGACGACCGTGATGGCCAGCGACCAGGCCAGGGTCACCCACACGGCGTGGGCGACGGGGCCGCCGTTGATCAGCCCGCGGGCCGCGTCGGCGAGCTGGGACAGCGGGTTGTAGTCGGTGAAGGACTGCAGCCAGCCCGGCATCGACGACGGCGGGGCGAAGATCGAGCTGCCGAACTGGAGCGGCATCAGGACCATCATCGCCACGCCCTGCACGGCCTGGGCGTTCTGCAGGGTCAGGCCCAGCAGGATGAAGATCCACATCAGGGAGGCGCCGAAGACGGCGGACAGCCCGATGGCCAGCAGCAGGTCGGTGAACGACGTCTCGATGGACAGGCCCAGCAGGAAGCCGACCCCGAGCAGGATCGTGATGGCGATCAGCGTCCGACCCAGCTCGACGACGATCTTCGCGAGGAGGACGGACGACCGGGCGATCGGCATGGACCGGAAGCGGTCCATGACGCCCTTCTTGAAGTCGTTGTTCACACCGACGCCGACGCCCATGGCGACGTTCAGGCCCATCATGGCCATCAGGCCGGGGACGACGTAGTTGACGTACGCGTCCTGGTTGCCCTGGCCGGAGATCGCGCCGCCGAAGACGAACACGAACAGCAGCGTGAACACGATCGGCATGAACACGACGTCGAACATCGACTCGGGGTCGGCCTTGAGCTGCATGACATTGCGGCGGGCCAGGGCGGAGATGTGCCGCAGGTTGGCCCGCAGGCCGATGCGGCCCTCCCCGGGCAGCGGGCCCGTCCCGGCCGGTGCGGCGGCCGCGGCGGTGGCGGCGGGCTTGCTCGTGGTGGCGGTGCTCATGCCGCGACCTCCGTGTTCTTGTAGGTGCGGTCGGTCCGGCCCGTGCGGCCGGTCTGCCGCTCGCCGGCCGGCGGCGCGTCCTGCGCGTCGGCGGTCCGGTGGCCGGTGATGGCGAGGAACACCTCGTCCAGGCTGGGCAGGTAGGTGCCGAGGTCGGCGATCGCGTGGCCGCGGGCGGCCAGCAGGCCGACCACCGCCGTCAGCTGCTCGTCGCTGAGGATCGGGATGAGCAGGACGCCTTCGTCCGGCACGGCCTGCGCGCCGGTGATGCCGTCCAGCCCGGCCTCCGCGAGGGCGCGCGCCATGCCCGGCAGGTCGGAGGCGGAGGCGGGCCGGATCCGCAGGGTGCGGCCGCCGACGCGGGCCTTCAGCTCGTCGATCCTGCCGCCCGCTATGACCTGCCCGCGGTCGATGACGGTCAGCTCGTGCGCGAGGTGCTCGGCCTCCTCCATGTACTGGGTGGTGAGCAGGACGGTGGCGCCCTCGGCGACCATCCGCTGCACCTCGTCCCACACCTCGTTGCGGGTGCGGGGGTCGAGGCCGGTGGTGGGCTCGTCCAGGTACAGCACGGCCGGGCGGCCGATCATGGAGGCGGCCAGGTCGAGGCGGCGGCGCATGCCGCCCGAGTACGTCGTGGCGGGCTTGCGCGCGGCCTCCGTGAGGGAGAACCGCTCCAGCAGCTCGTCGGCGCGGGCGCGGGAGTCCTTGCGGGACAGGTCCAGCAGCCGGCCGATCATGTACAGGTTCTCCCAGCCGGAGAGCTTCTCGTCGACCGAGGCGTACTGGCCGGTCAGGCCGATGGTGCGGCGCAGCTGCCGCGGCTGGCGGACGACGTCGTACCCGGCGACGCGGGCGGTGCCGGCGTCGGGGACGAGCAGGGTGGACAGGCAGCGGACCAGGGTGGTCTTGCCGGCGCCGTTGGGGCCGAGGACGCCGAGGACGGTGCCCTCGCGGACGTCCAGGTCGACTCCGTCCAGGGCCTTGGTGTCACCGAAGTGCTTGACCAGTCCCCGGACCTCGACGGCGTTCGGGCCGTGCTGGGGGTTGTTGTCGGTTCGCGTCATGGCCCCATGGGACCAGCGGCCACCGACAGATCACCGACAGATCACCGACAGCAGCGCCGACAGCGCCGACAGCCCCGCAGCGCCGGCGGGCCGGACGCCGGCGGGCCGGCAGCCCGCCGGCCGCGCGGGGCGGTCGGCGGCCTGCCGGCCCGGTGGCCCGGCGCCGGCCGGCGGGGTTCGGCGGATCAGTGGAAGCTGTGCTGCTCCTGCGGGAACGCCCCGCCGACGACGTCCTCGGCGAACGCCTTCGCCGCGCCCGTCATCGTGGCGCGCAGGTCGGCGTACTGCTTGACGAACTTCGGCATCTTCCCGCCGGTCAGGCCCATCATGTCCGTCCACACCAGCACCTGCGCGTCGCAGTCCGCGCCCGCGCCGATGCCGACCGTCGGGATGTGCAGGGAGCGGGTGACCTCGGCGGCCAGCTCGGCGGGCACCAGCTCCAGCACCACGGCGAACGCGCCCGCGTCCTGCGCGGCCTTCGCGTCGCGGAGCAGCTGGTGCGCGGCCTCGTCGCCGCGGCCCTGCACCCGGTAGCCCATCGCGTTCACGGACTGCGGGGTCAGGCCCAGGTGGGACATGACCGGGATGCCCGCCTGCACGATCAGCTCCGTCTGGTGCAGCGAGCGCTCGCCGCCCTCCAGCTTCACCGCGCCGACGCCCGCCTCCTTCACGAGCCGGGTGGCGCTGCGCAGCGCCTGCACCGCGCCCTCCTGGTACGAGCCGAACGGCAGGTCGCCGACGACGAGGGCCCGGCTGGTGCCGCGCACGACGGCCGCGGACAGCAGGGCCATCTCGTCCATCGTGACGGGGACGGTGTTCTCGTAGCCGAGGTGGCAGTTGCCCATGGAGTCGCCGACCAGGATCACCGGGATGCCGGCCTCGTCGAACACGGACGCGGTCATCGCGTCGTAGGCGGTGAGCATGGGCCACTTCTCACCGCGCTCCTTGGCGAGCGTGAGGTCGCGGACGGTGATCCGCCGGGTGCCCGTGCCCCCGTACAGGGTGGGGGAGGCTGCTTCGCGGGCAGGCGAAACGGCATGCGTCATGGCAACTGCTCCTTGTGTCATCTCGAGGCGCCCTGACGGCGTCCCCGGACTCACCCACCATGGTGGCACCTGGCCCGGCCGCCGCGAAAGTGGTGGGGTGACCGGTGCGTCACACTCGCCGCGCAGGCGAGCCGTCCCCGAGGCCGCCCCGACGCCGCCCCGAGGCCCCCGCAAGCGCCCGGGTGCGCCCGTTCGGGTGCGCGAACGGCACGCGTCCGAGCGAATGTGCGCGTTTCGTGACAACAGGAACCCCCGCCGCACGGCCGTTCGTCCTCCCGGACGTACGGCCGGAACACCGGCACGGAAGGCTCCGTCCATCGCCTAGGGTCATGGTGCGGGAACGGAGCGCGAGCAGGGCAGCGAGGGCAGTGGCATGGCACAGGCGTACATGGCGGAGACCGGGAACGGCGGCTCGGAGCGCGAGCCCTCCGGATCCGGCCTCCGGCGCCGCCTGGCCGAACTGCGCCGCGACAGAGGGATCTGGCGGCGCGGGATCGCCACCGCCGTCCTCGCGGTCGTGCTCGCCCTGGTCATGATCTTCCATTCGCGGCTGCCGAACGACGTCGGCAACCTGGGCAGCCTCACCGAGACGTTCCTGCCCTGGCTGGGGCTGTTCGCGCCCGTCCTCGTCGCGTGCGCCGTGTTCCGCCGCTCGGCGACCGCCCTGATCGCCTGCCTGCTGCCGGCGGTCGTGTGGCTGAACCTCTTCGGCGGCCTGGTCTTCGGCAAGTCCGGCACCGGCGGCGACCTCGTCGTCGCCACCCACAACGTCGACGCGGCCAACCCCGACCCGCGCGGCACCGCCGAGTCGGTGGCCCGCTCCGGGGCCGACGTGCTGGCCCTGACCGAGCTCAAGGGCAGCGCCGTCCCCTCGTACGAGAAGGCGCTGGCGGGGACGTACAAGTACCACGCCGTGGAGGGCACGGTCGGCGTGTGGAGCAAGTACCCGCTGACGGCGAGCGGCCCGGTCGACATCCGGATGGGGTGGACGCGGGCCATGCGCACCACCGTGGAGAGCCCGCGCGGCCGGATCGCCGTCTACGTGGCGCACCTTCCGTCCGTCCGGGTGAAGCTGAACGCCGGCTTCACCGCGAACCAGCGCGACAACAGCGCCGGCGCGCTCGGCGCGGCGCTCGCCGCCGAGCCGCTGGGCAAGGTCGTCCTGCTCGGCGACCTCAACGGCACGATGAACGACCGCTCGCTGCGCGAGGTCACCTCGCAGATGCGCTCCACGCAGGGCGCCGCCGGCGACGGCTTCGGGTTCAGCTGGCCGGCGGCGTTCCCGATGGCGCGGATCGACCAGATCATGGTCCGCGGGATGAAGCCGGAGGCCTCCTGGACGCTGCCGCGCACCGCGAGCGACCACCTGCCGGTGGCCGCCCGGGTGACGGTCGGCCCGTAGCTCGTGGCCCGTGGCTCGTGGCCCGTGGCCCGTGGCCCGTGGCGCGGCGTGCGTGGGGCGGGCGGGCCGCGCCGGCCCGCCCCGCGGGCGTCAGGCCCGCTCGCGCCAGCCCCGCGGCGTGCGTGGGGGCGGGGCGGGCCGCGCCGGCCCGCCCCGCGGGTGTCAGGCCCGCTCGCGCCAGCCGTTGGTGACGGGCAGGCGGCGGTCCTTGCCGAAGCCCTTCGCGGAGATCTTCGTGCCGGGCGGGTACTGGCGCCGCTTGTACTCCGCCGCGTCCACCATCCGCAGCGTCCTGGCCACCAGTCCGCGGTCGTAGCCCGCGGCGGCGATCGCCTCCAGCCCCTGGTCGCGGTCCACGTACAGGGCGAGGATCGCGTCCAGTACCGGGTAGTCCGGCAGCGAGTCGGTGTCCACCTGGCCGGGCCGCAGCTCGGCGCTCGGCGGCTTGGCGATGGAGTTCTCCGGGATCGGCGGGGTCTCCCCGCGCTCCTCGGCGGCCCGGTTGCGGTACCGGGCGAGGCGGAACACGTCCGACTTGTAGACGTCCTTGATCGGGCCGTACGCGCCGACGGAGTCGCCGTACAGGGTGGAGTAGCCGACGGCGAGCTCCGACTTGTTGCCCGGGGCGAGGACGATGTGGCCTTCCTGGTTGGACAGGGCCATCAGCAGTGTGCCGCGCAGCCGGGACTGGAGGTTCTCCTCGGCGAGGCCGGTCAGGCCGACGGCCCCCATGTAGGCGTCGAACATGGGCTCGATGGAGACGGTGCGGAAGTTGAGGCCGGTGCGCCGGGCCAGTTCGGCGGCGTCCGTCCGGGAGTGCTCCGAGGAGTACTTCGACGGCATGGAGACGCCGTACACGTTCTGCGCGCCGACGGCGTCGCAGGCGATGGCGGCGACGAGCGCGGAGTCGATGCCGCCGGACAGCCCGATCAGGACCGATCGGAAGCCGTTCTTCCGGACGTACGCGCGCAGGCCCACGACCAGCGCGTCGTACACCTCCTCGTCGTCGTCGAGCCGCTCGGCGCCGCCGCCGGCCGCGACCGGCTCGTACGGCTCCACGGGCTCCTCGGAGAGGACGACGCGGTCGATGCGCAGACCGTCGCCGACGACGCCCTCGGGCGCGTCGGGCCGTGCCGCGGGCAGGTCGAGGTCGACCAGGACGCAGCCCTCGGAGAACTGCGGGGCGCGGGCGATGACCTCTCCGTCCGCGCCGACGACGATCGAGTCGCCGTCGAAGACGAGGTCGTCCTGGCCGCCGATCATCGCCAGGTAGGCGAGGGTGCAGCCGGCCTCCCGGGCCCGCCTGCGGACCAGTTCGAGGCGGACGTCGTCCTTGTTCCGCTCGTACGGGGAGGCGTTGACCGAGATCAGCAGCCCGGCCCCGGCGGAGCGGGTGGCGGGGACGCGGCCCCCCTCCTGCCAGAGGTCCTCGCAGATCGCGAGGGCGATGTCGACGCCGCGGACCCGGATCACCGGCTGGGTGTCGCCGGGCACGAAGTAGCGGAACTCGTCGAAGACGCCGTAGTTCGGGAGGTGGTGCTTGGCGAAGCGGAGGACCACCTTCCCGCGGTGGAGGACGGCGGCCGCGTTCTCCGGGGAGCCCGCGGGCAGGCCCAGGCGGGGGGTGGCCCGCTCGCTGCGGTCGAGGTAGCCGACGACGACCGGCAGCTCGCCGAGGCCCTCGTCGGCCAGCCGGACGGCCAGCGAGGCCAGGGCGGAGCGGGAGGCCTCCACGAAGGAGCCGCGCAGCGCGAGGTCCTCCACGGGATAGCCGGTCAGCATCATCTCGGGGAACGCCGCGAGGTGGGCGCCCTGCTCGGCGGAGTGCCGGGACCAGTGCACGACCGAGTCGGCGTTGGCGGCGATGTCGCCCACGTGCGAGTCGATCTGATGGAGAGCGAGGCGAAGTTGGGGCACGGGGCCAGTGTAATCGTCTTTCTGACGCTATGGGGTGGCGGCCCCGTGCCCGGGCGGTTCGCGGCTGCTGCCGTCAGCCGATCTTCCCGCTGAACTTCACGCTCTGCATGAGGGTGCCGGGGGAGATGTCGGCGCTCAGGCTCGTGGTGCCCTCGGGGACCTCGAAGACGACCACGCCGCTGGCGGACTGGCCCGGCAGGATGTCGCCCCTGATCAGCTTCGGGACGTCCCCGTCGAAGACGAGCTTGGCGGTCATGCCCTTGTCGTCGCGGACGTTCGGGACCGCGTAGATGACGTTGTGGTTCTTGGCCGAGTCGTTGGTGATGGTCAGCGTCATCTGGACCGCGTTGCCGACGTCCGAGTAGCGGTTCTTCGTCTTGTACGGCTTCGGCTGCGACAGGCTCACCTTGATCCCGTCCGGGTAGGCGAACGTCTCGCCGAACGGCAGCGGGGAGGTCATGCCGGGCACGTCGCCGCGGGACGGGGCGACGTGCCCGGCATGACCTCCCCGCTGCCGTTCGGCGAGAC
>NZ_RPSE01000216.1:0-10291 GCF_003949955.1 Streptomyces sp. WAC05292 | reverse complement strand
AGACGTACGCCCAGACCCTCAATGAGGGCCTCCAGCGCTGGCAGACGGTCAAGAAGTTCCGGATCCTGCCGCGCGGGTTTTCAGGCCTCGCGGGAGCCCTCGTACATCTCGTCGATCAGGTGCTTGAACTCACGCTCGACGACGGGCCGCTTCAGCTTGAGGCTGGGCGTGAGGTCGCCGTGCTCGACGTCGAGGTCGCGCGGCAGGATCCGGAACTTCTTGACCGTCTGCCAGCGCTGGAGGCCCTCGTTGAGGGTCTGGACGTACGTCTCGACCAGGCGGTGCGTCTCCGGGGCGGCGAGCACCTCGGAGTACGTCCTGCCGTCGAGGCCGTTGTCGGCGGCCCAGCCGAGGATGGCGGCCTCGTCGAGGGCGACCAGGGCGGTGCAGAAGTTCCGGTCGGCGCCGTGGACGACGATGGACGACACGTACGGGCAGATCGCCTTGAACTGGCCCTCGATCTCGGCGGGGGCGACGTACTTGCCGCCCGACGTCTTGATCAGGTCCTTCTTGCGGTCGGTGATGCGCAGGTAGCCGTCGGGCGAGAGCTCGCCGATGTCGCCGGTGTGCAGCCAGCCGTCCTCTTCCAGCACCTCGGCCGTCTTCTCGGGCTGGCCGTGGTAGCCCTGCATGATGCCGGGGCCGCGGAGCAGGACCTCGCCGTCGTCGGCGATGCGGACCTCGGTACCGGGGAGCGGCTTGCCGACGGTGCCGGTGCGGTAGGCCTCGCCGGGGTTGACGAAGGAGGCGGCGCTGGACTCGGTGAGGCCGTAGCCCTCCAGGATGTGGATGCCGGCGCCGGAGAAGAAGTAGCCGATCTCGGGGGCGAGGGCGGAGGCGCCGGAGACGGCGGCGCGCAGCCGGCCGCCGAAGGCGTCGCGGAGCTTGGAGTAGACGAGCGCGTCGGCGATCCGGTGCTTGGCGGTGAGGCCGAGGGGCGCGGTGGCCCGGCCGGTGCGCCGGTAGTTGTCCTGGGTGACCTTGGCGTACTCGCGGGCGACGCCGGCCGACCACTGGAAGATCTTGTACTTGGCGCCGCCTCCGGCGCGGGCCTTGGCCGCGACGCCGTTGTAGACCTTCTCGAAGATGCGCGGGACGGCCGCCATGTAGGTCGGCTGGACGACGGGCAGGTTCTCGATGATCTTGTCGATGCGGCCGTCGACGGCGGTGACGTGCCCCACCTCGATCTGACCGGAGGTGAGGACCTTGCCGAAGACGTGGGCGAGCGGCAGCCACAGGTACTGGACGTCGCCGCCGGTGATCAGGCCGGTGGCGACGGTGGCCTTGGCCATGTACGACCAGTTGTCGTGCGGGAGCCGGACGCCCTTGGGGCGGCCGGTGGTGCCCGAGGTGTAGATCAGCGTGGCGAGCTGGTCGGAGGTGATGGCGCCGATCCGGTCGCGGACCGCGTCGGGGTGCTTGGCGAGGTACTCGCGGCCGCGGGCCTCCAGGTCGGCGAGGGAGAGCACCCAGCCCTCGGGGTCGTCCTTCGCGGCGACGGCGTCGGCGGCCTCCAGGACGACGACGTGGGCGAGCTCGGGCAGCTCGGCGCGGCGCTCGCGGGCCTTCGCGAGCTGGGCGGCGTCCTCGGCGATCAGCACGCGGCTGGCGGAGTCGGCCAGGATGAACGCCGACTCGTCGGCGTTGGTGCTGGGGTAGATCGTGGTGACGGCGCCGCCGGCGCACATCACGCCCAGGTCGCTCAGGATCCACTCGACGCGGGTGTTGGAGGCGAGCGCGACGCGCTCCTCGGGCTGCAGTCCCAGGTCGATCAGGCCGGCGGCGATCGCGAAGACCCGGTCGGCGGCCTGGCCCCAGCTCAGCGACTTCCAGTCGTCGGGGCCGCTGCCGGATGCCGCGGGCACCGGGTACCGGTAGGCCTCGGCGTCCGGCGTGGCGGCGACACGCTCAAGGAAGAGGGCCGCCACGGTGGGCGGACGGTTCTCGATCTGGGTCAGTGTGTCGCTCACGGACGTCCTCCGGACCACGCGGCAGGGCTGCCGCCCTAGGGGGTGGGACGGCGGCTTCCAACAGGGTTTGAGACCAGGGTCTGAAACTGGCGAGTAACCAACGGGGCAGTGATCAGACTAGGGGCCCTCCGGCTGACGCGTAAGAGCCCTTGAGCCGCCGATTCATAACGAAACAGGCCCCCGCATGTGTGTGCGGGAGCCTGTTCCGGCTGTCGGTGCGGCCGGTCGCTACTTCTTCTTGGCGCCGGACTCGTCGCTGGAGAGGACGGCGATGAAGGCCTCCTGCGGGACCTCCACGGAGCCGACCATCTTCATCCGCTTCTTGCCTTCCTTCTGCTTCTCCAGCAGCTTCCGCTTGCGGGAGATGTCACCGCCGTAGCACTTGGCGAGGACGTCCTTGCGGATGGCGCGGATGGTCTCGCGGGCGATCACGCGGGAGCCGATGGCGGCCTGGACCGGCACCTCGAACGCCTGCCGCGGGATCAGCTCGCGCAGCTTGGCGACCAGGCGCACGCCGTACGCGTAGGCGGCGTCCTTGTGGGTGATGGCGGAGAACGCGTCGACCTTGTCGCCGTGGAGCAGGATGTCCACCTTGACGAGGCTGGAGGCCTGCTCGCCGGTGGGCTCGTAGTCCAGGGAGGCGTAGCCGCGCGTCTTGGACTTCAGCTGGTCGAAGAAGTCGAAGACGATCTCCGCGAGCGGCAGGGTGTAGCGGATCTCGACGCGGTCCTCGGAGAGGTAGTCCATGCCGAGGAGGGTGCCGCGGCGGTTCTGGCACAGCTCCATGATCGAGCCGATGAACTCGGTCGGCGCGAGGATGGTGGCGCGCACGACGGGCTCGTACACCTCCGAGATCTTCCCTTCGGGGAACTCGCTCGGATTGGTGACCGTGATCTCGCTCTTGTCCTCCATGACCACGCGGTAGACCACGTTGGGCGCGGTGGCGATCAGGTCGAGGCCGAACTCGCGCTCCAGGCGCTCGCGGATCACGTCGAGGTGGAGCAGGCCGAGGAAGCCGACGCGGAAGCCGAAGCCGAGGGCCGCGGAGGTCTCCGGCTCGTACACCAGGGCGGCGTCGTTCAGCTGGAGCTTGTCCAGGGCGTCGCGCAGCTCCGGGTAGTCCGAGCCGTCGAGCGGGTACAGGCCCGAGAAGACCATCGGCTTCGGGTCCTTGTAGCCGCCGAGGGCCTCGGTGGCGCCGCGGCTCTGCTGGGTGATGGTGTCGCCGACCTTGGACTGGCGGACGTCCTTCACACCGGTGATCAGGTAGCCGACCTCGCCGACGGAGAGGCCGTCGGCCGGGAGCATCTCGGGCGAGTTGGTGCCGATCTCCAGCAGCTCGTGGGTGGCTCCGGTGGACATCATGCGGATGCGCTCGCGCTTGTTGAGCGTGCCGTCGACGACGCGGACGTAGGTGACCACGCCGCGGTACGAGTCGTAGACGGAGTCGAAGATCATCGCGCGGGCGGGGGCGTCCTTGACGCCGACCGGGGCCGGGACGTTCTGCACGACGCGGTCGAGGAGCGCCTCGACGCCGACACCGGTCTTGGCGGACACCCGCAGCACGTCGTCGGGCTCGCAGCCGACGAGGTTCGCGAGCTCCTCGGCGAACTTCTCCGGCTGGGCGGCCGGCAGGTCGATCTTGTTGAGGACCGGGACGATCGTGAGGTCGTTCTCCATCGCCAGGTAGAGGTTGGCGAGGGTCTGGGCCTCGATGCCCTGGGCGGCGTCGACCAGCAGGATCGTGCCCTCGCACGCGGCGAGGGAGCGCGACACCTCGTACGTGAAGTCGACGTGCCCGGGGGTGTCGATCATGTTGAGGATGTGGGTCCTGCCCACGCCGTCGCCCGCGGTGGGCGCCCAGGGGAGACGGACGGCCTGGGACTTGATCGTGATGCCGCGCTCGCGCTCGATGTCCATGCGGTCGAGGTACTGGGCGCGCATCTGCCGCTGGTCGACGACACCGGTGAGCTGGAGCATCCGGTCGGCGAGCGTCGACTTGCCGTGGTCGATGTGCGCGATGATGCAGAAGTTGCGGATCAGCGCCGGGTCGGTACGGCTCGGCTCGGGCACGTGGCTGGGGATGGCGGGCACGCAGTGTCCTGATTCTCGGGTCGCAGTCGGAAGCCTGGCTGGGTGTCGGTCCGTTCCATGGTCCCATGGACGGGGCGGTGCGCTCGGTTTGGGCCGCCCGTGGGCGCCCTGGTAGCCTGGGCAGCTGTGTCTTCCACGCCCTCTCAGCTGGGGGACACATCCGGAAGATCAAACTCTGAACCTGAAAAGGCTCTTTCGTGGCGAACATCAAGTCCCAGATCAAGCGGAACAAGACGAACGAGAAGGCGCGCCTGCGCAACAAGTCCGTCAAGTCCGAGCTCCGCACCTTCATCCGCAAGGCCAACGAGGCCGTCGCCGCCGGCGACGTCGAGAAGGCCACCGCGGCGGCGCGCGTCGCCTCCCGCAAGCTGGACAAGGCTGCTTCGAAGGGTGTCATCCACAAGAACTCGGCCGCCAACAAGAAGTCGGCGCTGGCTTCCAAGGTTGCCTCCCTCCAGGGCTGAGCACTGATGTGATCGCCGGAACGGACCCAGCGGGCCCTCTCTTCCGCTCCTGACCGGCACCTCCCCCGCCCCGGCGGGGAGACCAGCGCCGCACGCGGCCTGCGTTCGCCACGCGGGTGCGGCGCACCAGAGCAGCAACCGAAGGCCCCGGCCGTCGCCCTTCCCCAGGGCGCAGGCCGGGGCCTTCGGCATGCCGTTTCCGGGTCAGTGGGCGGGGCGGCGGGGGCGGGCCGCGCGGGCCACGGCCACGACCGCCTTCTCCAGGGCGTACTCGGGGTCGTCGCCGCCGCCCTTGACGCCGGCGTCGGCCTCGGCGACGGCGCGCAGCGCGTCGGCGACGCCGTCCGCGGACCAGCCGCGCATCTGCTGGCGGACCCGGTCGATCTTCCACGGCGGCATGCCGAGGTCGCGCGCCAGGTCGGCGGGGCGCGCCCCGCGCGGGGCGGACGCCAGCTTGCCGATCGCCCGGACGGCCTGGGCCAGCGCGCTGGTGATCAGCACGGGGGCGACGCCCGTCGCGAGGGACCAGCGCAGTGCTTCGAGGGCCTCCGCGGCCCGGCCCTCCACCGCCCGGTCGGCGACGGTGAAGCTGGAGGCCTCCGCCCGCCCCGTGTAGTAGCGGCCGACGACGGCCTCGTCGATGGTGCCCTCGACGTCCGCGCACAGCTGCGCGACCGCGCCGGCCAGCTCCCGCAGGTCACTGCCGATCGCGTCGACCAGCGTCTGGCAGGCCTCCGGCGTGGCCGACCGGCCCAGTGTCCGGAACTCGCCCCGCACGAACGCCAGCCGGTCCGCCGCCTTGGCCATCTTCGGGCAGGCGACCTCGCGGGCGCCGGCCTTGCGGGCCGCGTCCAGCAGGCCCTTGCCCTTCACCCCTCCCGCATGGAGGAGCACGAGCGCGATGTCCTCGATGGGCGCCGCGACGTACGCCTTGACCTCTTTGACCGTGTCCGCCGACAGGTCCTGGGCGTTGCGGACGACGAGCACCTTGCGCTCGGAGAACAGGGAGGGGCTGGTCAGCTCGGCGAGCGTGCCGGGCTGGAGCTGGTCGGACGTCAGGTCCCGCACGTCCGTGTCGGGGTCGGCGGCGCGGGCGGCCGCCACCACCTCCCGTACGGCGCGGTCGAGCAGCAGGTCCTCCTGCCCCACCGCGAGGGTGAGCGGGGCGAGCGGATCGTCGGTGGTGTTCTTCCTCGTGGCCATCGCCTCCAGGATCCCATGCCGCACCGACAGGCCCCCTCGCCCCGTGCCCGACAATGGTCGCGTGAACGTGCGACATGTACTGGTGCTGCCGGACCGCGACGCCGCCGAGGAGGTGGCCGAGGAGGTCGTCGAGCGGTTCGGGCCGGGCGAGGAGCCGCAGTTGGTCCGGGACGCCCTGGCCGGGGAGGACGACGCCGAGGACGCCCAGTGGCTCGTGGTCGTCGAGGACCCGGAGAGCCGGCTCGACGCCTCGGCGCTGGACGGCCTCGCCGCCGAGTACGAGGGGTGGCTGGAGGCCCCGTAGGGCCCGGGTCGGGGCCCCAGGTGGGGCCCCGGTCAGGCCTTCCGCACGACCTGCACGTCGAGGCTGACGTCGACGGCGGAGCCGATGGCGGCGACCCCGCCCGCAAGCACCGACTGCCAGTCGAGGGCGAAGTCCTCGCGGTGGAGCCCGGCCGTGGCCCGGCAGGCGGCCCTCGGCTCGCCCTCCATCCCCGCCCCGAGCCCGAGGTACTCGGTGTCCAGGGTCACCGAGCGGCTGGTGCCGTGCAGGCTGAGGGCTCCCGCGACGGCCCACCGGCTTCCGCCGCGGTGGATGAACCGCTCGCTGTAGAACTCCACCGTCGGGTGGCGGGCGGCGTCCAGGAAGTCCGCGGAGCGCAGGTGGTCGTCCCGCATCCGCAGACCGGTGTCGATGCTCGCCGTGTCGATGATCACATGCATGGAGGAGTCCTCCATGCGGTCGGCGATCCGGACCGCGCCGGCGAAGGTGGTGAACCGGCCCCGGATCCTGGCGAACCCTATGTGCCGGGCCGTGAAGGCGATCGAGGAGTGCCCCGGGTCGATCTCCCAGTGCCCCGGCTGCGGCAGCAGCGGCGGCTCCACCGCATCGAGGATGATCTCCGCGGTGCCGGCCGGCGCGGCGTCCCCGAGCAGCGTCGCCCCGTGGAACGGCGCGTAGCCCTCCGCCGTGACGGTGAGCCGGTACTCGCCCTCCGGGACCGCCGCCGTGAACCCCCCGTACGGGTCGGTCTCCCCGCTGACGACGGGGCGGCCGATCGGGTCGGTCACCTCGAACGCCGCCCGCCGGACCGGCTGGTGCACCGTGTCGAGGACCCGGCAGCTGAGCAGGCGCGCCGTGTGAGGCAGCGTCAGGGTCGCGGATGTGTGCGAGCCGGCGCTCCCGGCCGTCTCGGACCCCCGTCTGCGACCGAACATGGTTGATGCACCCCCGTGCAGTGTGGACTTGTTCCGCTGTGGCGAAAACGCATTCGATCATGCGGTCGGGTTGGGGGCAAACAGAGCGGGCGCGCCCGGTATGGGCGTGTCGCCGCGTTCGTCGCGCTGGGAATGCGCGCAGTCGCGGACCGCTTCCGGCCACGGCCACCGACCCGTCGGTGTCGGTCCGCAGAACGGTCGCGCCGAGCGCCCTCAGGCGGGCGAGCGTGGCCGGCGCGGGATGCCCGTAGCGGTTCCCCGAGCCGACCGGGACGACCGCCAGCCGGGGCCTGACCCGGGCGTGCAGCTCGGCGTCCTGGTGGGCTGAACCGTGGTGTGCGACCTTCAGCACGTCGACCGGGCCGAGGTCCGGCCGGCTGCCCAACAGGGCTTGCTGTGAAGGCGGTTCGAGGTCCCCGAGCAGCAGGAGGGTCAGGCCGGCGGTGCGGACCAGCAGGGCGACGCTCGCGTCGTTGGGGCCCTCGGGCGCAGGCCCGCCGGGCGGCGGCCAGAGCACCTGCCATTCGAGCGGCCCGGCCCGGCGCCGCTCCCCCGCCCAGGCGGGCACGACCGGAACGCCGGCCGCCGCGGCGGTCCGCCGGACGAACGCGGCCTGCCCGGCGGGCTCTTCCAGCACAGTGGTCTGGATCACGCCGACAGACCGGCCGTCCAGCACCCCGCGGAGGCCTCCGACGTGGTCGGCATGGAAGTGCGTCAGGAGCAGCAGCGGCACCCGCCGCACCCCGAGGGCGCGCAGGCAGGAGTCCACCGGCCCCGGTTCGGGCCCCGCGTCCACGACCACGGCCGTGCCGGGGCCCGCGGCCAGGACGGCGGCGTCGCCCTGCCCGACGGCGCACTGCACATAGCTCCAGTCGGGCGGCGGCCAGCCCGTGAGCGTACGGGTGAGCTGCGGCGGCCGCAGCAGCGCGGCGAGCAGCAGCACCGCCAGACCGGCGCACGCCCACGGCCGACGGACCAGCCGCGGCCCGAGCAGTACGGCCGTCCCCGCGGCCGCGGCCAGCAGCAGTCCGCCGCCGAGCCCGCCGGGCCAGGCGAGCTCCGCGCCGGGCAGCCGGGCGCCCGCCCGCGCCACCGCGGCGATCCACCCGGCCGGCCAGGCCGCGCACCAGGCGAGCAGCTGCGCGGCGGGCGGGTACAGCGGGGCGGCCGCCAGCGCGGCGAAGCCGAGCACGGTCGCCGGAGCGGCCGCGAACTCCGCCAGCAGGTTGCACGGCACCCCGACGAGGCTGACCCGGGCGGAGAGCACCGCGACCACCGGCGCGCACACCGCCTGCGCGGCGGCCGCGGCGGCGAGCGCCTCCGCGGGGCGGGCCGGCATCCCGCGCCGCCGCAGGGTCCGGCTCCAACGCGGGGCGAGGGTCAGCAGGGCGCCGGTGGCGAGGACGGACAGCAGGAATCCGGGGCTGCGGGACAGCCACGGGTCGTGGAGGAGGAGCAGCAGCGCGGCCGCGGCCAGCGCCGGCAGCAGCGACCGCCGCCGACCGGTGGCGACGGCCAGCAGGCCGATCGCCCCGCAGGCCGCGGCCCGCAGCACGCTGGGGTCGGGCCGGCAGACGGCGATGAACGCCAGCACCAGCGCCGCCCCCGCGAGGGCGGTCGCCCTCAGGGAGAGCCCGAGGCGGGGGGCGAGTCCGCGCCGTTCGGCGAGCTGGGCCCGAGCGGGCGGCCCGATGAGCAGGAACAGCACCACGGTCAGGTTGGACCCGGAGACGGCCAGCAGGTGCAGCAGGTCGGTGGCCCGGAACGCCTCGTGCAGGTCGGGCGGGACCCGGGAGGTGTCCCCGACGACGAGCGCCGGCAGCAGCGCCCTCGGGTCGGGGGCGAGCCCCTCGGTGGCCGTGCGCAGCCCCTGCCGGAGCCGCCCGGCCGCCTGTTGGACGGCCGTGGGCGGGCCGGTCACGGCGGGTCCGGTACCGGCCTGCGGCCGCAGCACGGCGACCGCCCGCTCGCCGGCCCGGCCGGGCCCCAGCCGGCCCTCCACGGCGATCCGGGTGGACGGCAGCAGCCGCGCCCATCCCGGGTCGGAGGCGAGGACGCGCACCGGTGTGGCCACCCGGACGTGCCCCCGGCCGGGCGCCCCCACCCGGGTCAGCAGCGCGTCCACCACGACCAGCGGCGGGCCGCTGTCCCCGCGGGCGGTCCGCGGGTCGGCGGTGACGGCCACCTCGGCGACCACCCGGGCGTGCTGCCGGGCCAGCTCGGGGATGGGCCCGGCCCGCTCCTCGGCCCGGGTCAGACCCGCCGCGGCGGCGCCCGCCGCGGCGCACAGCAGCGCGAGCGCGGCGGCCGTCCAGGCCCGCCACAGCCGCTCCGGGCGCCGGCACCCCGCGCACAGCAGCAGCCCGGCTCCCGCGAGGGCGCAGACCACGCCCGCGGCGGTCCACGCGCCGGGCGCGCCGAGCGCGGCCGCGGCCGCCGCCCAGGCCGCCGACGCGGGCACCACCAGCCGCAGATCCGCCGGCCCCCGCTCGGGGTCGCCGCCCGGGCCGGACCCGGGGCCGCCGGACGCACTCCGGACGGCCGGCCCCCGGTTCACGGCCGCACCAGCTTCCGCAGGTCGGCGAAGCGCCGCTCGCCGATGCCGTTGACCTGTCGCAGCTCCTCGACCGAGCGGAAGCCGCCGCGGGCGGTGCGGAAGTCGACGATGTGCCGGGCCAGCACGGGACCCACCCCGGGCAGGGCGTCCAGCTGCTCGACGGTGGCCGTCCCGAGGCTGAGCGGCCCGGCGGCGGGTCCGCCGGGGCCGCCCTGGCCGGGGGGTGCGGCCGGTGCGGGCAGTCCGACCAGCACCTGCTCGCCGTCGACGAGGACGCGGGCCCGGTTAAGCCCGGTGGTGTCCGCGCCCGGCAGCGCTCCCCCGGCGGCGGCGAGCGCGTCCTCCACGCGGGAACCGGCGGGCAGCCGCCGCAGCCCCGGATCGCGGACCTTGCCGCCGACGTCCACCACCACACGGGACGCCGGCCCGGCAGCGCCAGGCGCGGCGGGGGCCGCGCCCGGTGAGGGGGCGGGCACCGCGGCCGGGGCGACCACCGCGGGCGGCGTCACCGGCTGCGGCCGCGCCGACCAGAACTGCTGCGCCCCGAACGCCACCGCGGCCGCCAGGACCACCGCGACGGCGGCCACCGCCCGGGGCCGCACTTCCAGCCGCGCCTGGACCCACACCGGCAGCCGCTCCCGCACCGCAAACCACCGCATGTCCCGGGCTACGGCGGCCTCCCCGTCGACCGGCGGCTCCACGGCCCGCACCGACTCCGCGGCCCCGACCGCCTCCCGGAGCCGTCCCGAGGGCGCAGCCCCGACCGCCCCCGCACACCCCACCCC
>NZ_RPSE01000215.1:0-10292 GCF_003949955.1 Streptomyces sp. WAC05292 | reverse complement strand
GACGTTCGCCGACCTGGCCAGGGTCGCGTCCCGCACGGCGGCCAGCGCGGCCTCCGCCCGGACGACCCTGGCCAGGTCGGCGAACGTCAGGTCGCCCCAGATCGGGCCCGCCCGCCGGTACCGGGCCGGCGCCGGGTCCCCCTCCGCGTACCAGCCCACGCCGAAGCCGTCGGCGTTGACCGTGCCGTGCCGCTGCCGGCGCGGCCGCCACGACTGCACCACCAGCGAATGCTCCGGGTCGCTGAACACCCGGCCCAGGGCCGTCCGCGGCCCCAGATAAGCGATGTGGCGGCACATCAGGCATCCCTCGCCGTCCGGAACCCGGAGAAGATCTGCCGGCGCACCGGCAGGTCCCAGTTGCGGAACGTGCCCCGGCAGGCCACCGGGTCCACCGCGAAGGAACCGCCCCGCAGCACCTTGTGCTCCGGGCCGAAGAACACCTCCGAGTACTCCCGGTACGGGAACGCCCGGAACCCCGGGTACGGCAGGAAGTCCGACGACGTCCACTCCCACACGTCGCCGATCAGCTGCCGCACGCCCAGCGGCGACGCCCCCGCCGGATAGCTGCCCGCCGGAGCCGGCCGCAGGTGCCGCTGGCCCAGGTTGGCGTGCGCCTCCGTCGGGTCCTCGTCGCCCCACGGGTAGCGCCTGGAGCGGTCCGTCGCCGGATCGTGGCGGGCGGCCTTCTCCCACTCGGCTTCCGTCGGCAGCCGCCGCCCCGCCCAGCGGGCGTACGCGTCCGCCTCGTACCAGCTGACGTGCAGCACGGGCTCCGCGTCCGGCACCGGCTCCGTCACGCCGAACCGGCGCCGCAGCCACTGGCCCCCCTCCCGGCGCCAGAACAGCGGCGCGCCGATGCCGTGCCGCCGGATCTGCTCCCAGCCCTCAGGGGCCCACCAGCGCTCCTCCCGGTAGCCGCCGTCCTCGATGAACGCCCGGTACGCGGCGTTCGTCACCGGCACCGTGTCGATCCGGAACGCCGCGGTCTGACGGACGTGTGCGGGCCGCTCGTTGTCCAGCGACCACGGCTCCGCCGACGTGCCCATCGTGAACGGCCCGGCCGGAACCAGCACCTCCGCCGCGGCGGGCGGCGGGCCCGCCGGGGGATCCGGGTCCGGCGCCGCCAGCACCGCCTCCCCGCGCCGCAACTGGTGCGTGATCAGCATCGTCTCGTCGTGCTGCTGCTCGTGCTGCGCGATCATCCCGAACACGTAGCCGCCGTCGAGGAGCGCCGACCCCTCCAGCGCCGTCCCCTCCAGCAGGTCGAAGACCCGCCCGCGGACCTCCGCCGCGTACCGGCGGGCCTCCGCCGGCCCCAGCAGCGGCAGCTTCGGCCGCTCCGCCCGCGGATGCTCGAACGCGTCGTACAGCGGGTCGATCTCCGGATGCATCGCCTCACGGCCGCCCACGTTGCGCAGCAGCCACAGCTCCTCCATGTTCCCGATGTGCGCCAGGTCCCACACCAGGGGCGACATCAGCGGGGAGTGCTGCGCGGTCAGGTCCCGGTCCGACACCGCGTCCGTCAGCAGGGCGGTCCGCGCCCGCGCCGCCGCCAGGGCACGCACCGCCCGCGCCCGCACCTCCTCCGACGAGCCGGGAACGTACGACTCCGCCGTCACCGCGCCACCCCCGTCCCGGCCGCCGCGCCCGCCTCCGGGCCCGGCGGCCGGTCGTCCGCGGGACAGCGCCCGCGCCGCACGTACCGGTCGGTGAAACCGCCGACCGCGTCCACCACGTACGTGGCCGCCCCGAGCCGCGGCAGCGCCTCCACCGCCGCCCGGAAGCACACCGCCGCCGCGGCCCGCAGCTCCGGATCGGCCGGCCCGAACCGGGCCGCGGACCGCCACAGCCGGTTGCGCGGCGCGGCCTGCGGCCCGTACCCGTCGGCCAGCCCCTTCGCCACGCGGTACGCCGTCTCCGCGGCCTCCGGATCGTCGAACAGGGCGTGCACCACCGCGACCGGCACCAGCCAGCCGTCGTCGCCGGGCTGCGCGTCGATCATCCGCAGCTCCAGGTGCCCGCGCGGACGCACCGGCGGGAACAGCGTCGTCAAGTGGTACTCCAGGTCCTCCGCGGTGGGCGGCCGCAGCGTCGCGGCCGGACCCGCGGGGCCGCCGCCGCCACCACCTCCGCCACCCGCGCCGCCGTCCCGGCCGTCCCGGCTGTCCGGTGCGGCCGCGGCACGCAGCCAGTCGCGGAACGTCACCCCGCGGGGCACCGCCCACGCGCCGCGCCCGTCGCCGTGCGACCGTACGCACATCACCTCGGTGTCCAGCGCGTGCCCCGCCCACGCCGCCCGCGGCTCGGCATCGAGGGGCGGGGCGAGCGTACGGCGGGCGTCCAGGTCGCCCCAGATGCCCTGCCGGGCGCACCGCCAGCCCGCATAGCGGCCGGAGGCCGCGGGCGAATTGGCGAACGCGGACACGAACACCGCGCCCAGCAGATGCGCCATCCGCCAGCGCCGGCCGTACCCGAAGGGGCCCGGCTCCTCGAACCCGGCGTCCACGCAGACCTGCACGGACGCGGACGCCCGCATCATCGAGCGCCCTCCGGGGCCGGAGCGGTCGAGGTAGCTCTCCATGGCGTCGTAGCGCGGACTCTCCACCAGGCGCGGCACCGCGCCCCGCGGATCGCAGCCCGAGCCCTGCAGGCCCAGGCCCATGGAGCCGAGCGCGGAGCGGACCGCGGCGAGGTCGGTCCGCAGACCGTCGAGGCACTCGGTGAGCGACGACGCCGGCGCGGAGCTGAGCTCCAACTGGCCGCCGGGCTCGATGCTGAAGCCGGACCGCAGAGGGAGGGCGCGCGCCGCGTCGTGCGCGGCGTTCAGCCGCTCCGGGGACACGAGCTCGCCGGGGCGCTCGGCGTCCACGACGAGCCATTCGAGTTCGGCGCCGAGGATGCGGGGCGGGCCGGTCTTGAAGCAGATGCCGCGGACGAGGTCCTCGGCTCCGGCTTCGCTGATGGGGGAGGGAGCGGGGGAGGGGTCGCCCGGTGACCGGGCGGCAGACGGGTCGGTCGAGTCCTGGTGCATGGCCGATCTCCTGTCCTGGACCGTTGACTTGACCATGCCTACCCGTCCTTCACGGGATCGAAGGGCCGATTCGCGCCGCGTTGCCGTCAATTCGTTGGCCGGGGCACTGCCCTGCCCTCGATGATGGCGGCGTGAGCAGCAGATTGCGCGAGATCGCGCGGGAGAACGCGACCATCCTTGCGGCCGGCGGGTACCGGACACGGTCGGGGCGGCTGGTTTCCGTGGCCGCCGCCTTGGAGGAGTCCAAGGCCGGAACCAGACTATATGGACCAAACCAGGTCATTCCAGACGAGCAACTTTCGGCCGGGGCCCATGACACCGCCATCGAGGTGACGGCCGAGAGCAGCACGGCCGCAGCCCGCAGGCTCGTGGAGGCGCAGGACGGACCGCACCCCGTGGCGGTGCTGAACTTCGCCTCGGCCCGCAACCCCGGCGGCGGCTACCTCCGCGGAGCGAAGGCGCAGGAGGAGGCCCTCTGCCGGGCCTCCGCCCTCTACGAGACGCTGCTCATGGCCCCCGGGTACTACGAGGTCCACCGCGCGGGCCACAGCGCCTTCTACACCGACCGGGTGATCCACTCACCCGGCGTGCCCGTCTTCCGCGACGACCGCGGCGAACTGCTCGACACCCCGTTCCGCGCCGGCTTCCTCACCTCGCCCGCCCCCAACGCGGGCACCATCCGCCGCCAGGAACCCGAGCGCGCCCCGGACATCCCGGCCGCCCTGGCCCGCCGCGCGGAACGCGTCCTGGAGACGGCCGCCCTGCACCGCATGGACTACACCGTCGTCCAGTACGGCAGGCCCGGCCTCGGCGGCGACGAGGCGGCCCGGGCCTGGGCCGAGCTGCGGCCCGTCGCGGTGATTTCCGTCGGCGGGGTCGTCCTTTCGGCGCACAACGTGGAGACGCTGAAGCGGGCCGGGGCGCGGGCGGTCGTCACCGTCGGGCCGACCCGGGTGCCCGGGGCACACGCCCTCGTCCTCGACCAGGCCGAAGTCGGTGCCCGGGCCGCGGCGCACCTGCTGCAGCGGGGGCGGCGCCGGATCGGGGTGGTCGTCCCCGTGGAGGGCGGGCTGGAGCCGTTCTCCGGGCCGCGCCTGGAAGGCGCCCGCCGTGCCGTGCGCGCCGCCGGAGCGGCGGGGGCCGTGGCCCTGCCCATGGCCCGTACGGAGGAGTCGGCGGCGGCGCTCGCCGCCGGCTGGCGGTCCGGCGGGCTCGACGCCGTGTTCGCGTACAACGACGAGTACGCACTGCTGCTGGTGGCCGCGCTCCACGACGCGGGGCTGCGCGTGCCCGCGGACGTCGCCGTGATCGGCGCCGACGACCTGCTCCTCGGCCGGCTCCTGAGGCCCCGGCTGAGCACGGTGCGGTTCGCGCTGCCGGCCGGGGAGCGGCTCGCCGAGCTGGTGGACCGCGCCGTGCGCGAGCCGGCCGAATCGGCCGGGCGGTACGGGCCGGCGGCCGCCGAGGCCGTCCGCCGGGAGTCCACCTGACCGGCGGCCGGTCCGGTGCGCTCCGGGAGGCCGTTGACAGGCGGTGACCGGCGGACGGAGACTGCGGGCGCGCCCCACCGGGCGCGCCCGGCGTCGTACGGGTGCCGACGGCGGCACCCTGGCGGCGCCGCCCGTACGGATCCGCCCAGGAGAGACGCCATGAGCATCCGCACCGTCCGCGACGTGTACGTCGTCGACGCCGTCCGCACCCCCGTCGGCAAGTTCGGCGGTGCCTTCGCGGGGGTCCGGCCGGACGACCTCGCCGCGCACGTCGTGCGCGCGCTGGTGGACCGGACGCCCGGCCTCGACCCGGCCCGGATCGACGACGTCGTCTTCGGCGACGCGAACGGCGCCGGCGAGGACAACCGCGACGTGGCGCGCATGGCGGTCCTCCTGGCGGGCCTGCCCGTGACGGTGCCCGGTGTGACGGTGAACCGGCTGTGCGGCTCCGGACTCGAGGCGGTCGTCCAGGCGGCGCGCTCCATCGCGCTCGGCGACTCCTCCGTCGCCATCGCGGGCGGCGTCGAGTCGATGACGCGGGCCCCCTGGGTGGTTCAGAAGCCGGAGCGGGCCTACCCGGCGACGCACCAGCAGATGTGGTCGACGGCGCTCGGCTGGCGGATGACGAACCCGCGGATGCCGCAGGAGTGGACGGTGTCGCTCGGCGAGGGAGCGGAGCTCGTCGCGGAGAAGCACGGCATCACGCGGGAAGAGCAGGACGCGTTCGCGCTGGAGAGCCACCGCAAGGCGGCCGCCGCCTGGCAGGCCGGGCTGTACGCCGACGAGGTCGTGCCGTTCCCCGGCGTGGAGCTGGAGCGCGACGAGTCCGTCCGCGAGGGCTCCACCATGGAGGCGCTGGCCAAGCTGAAGCCGGTCTTCCGTACGGACGGGACGGGGACGGTCACCGCCGGGAACGCCTCTCCGCTGAACGACGGCGCCGCCGCGCTGCTGCTGACCGACGAGGCGGGGCTGCGGGCCACCGGGCGGGAGCCGCTGGCCCGGATCAGCGCCTCCGCGGTCACCGGCATCGAGCCGCAGCTGTTCGGGCTCGGCCCGGTCGAGGCGGTGCAGCGGGCCCTGGAGAAGGCCGGTACGGGCTTCGCCGACCTGGCCGTCATGGAGCTGAACGAGGCCTTCGCGGCCCAGGCGCTCGGCTGCCTGGCGTCCTGGCCCGAGCTGGACCCGGCGGTCGTCAACCCGCGCGGCGGGGCCATCGCGATCGGGCACCCGCTCGGAGCCTCCGGGGCCCGGCTGGCCGGCGCGGTCGCCCACCAGCTCGCGGCGGCGGGATCGGGCAAGGGCGTGGCGTCGCTGTGCATCGGCGTCGGGCAGGGCATCGCGCTCGTCCTGGAGCGCTGAGCCGGAGCGGCGGGGCGCCGGGGCGATCGTTTCCGGTCAGGGAGGGCCCTCAACTGCCCGAGAACCCGACAGAACCGGGCCTTCCCGTCTGGCACGATGGCGCGTGCCGCCGCCCCCCGCTCCGCCGAACCCCCTTCGGAGGCCCGCGCCATGCCGCTCCTCGACCCGACCTCCCGGCAGGACGGACCGACCCTCACCGGCGCCACCGCGCCGGTCGTCGAGCCCGCCACCGGCCACACCCTCGCCTCCATCCGCCTGGCCGCCCCCGCCGACGTGGCCGAGGCCGCCGTACGCGCCCGGGCAGCCCAGCAGGAGTGGGCGCGGGCCGCGCACACGGAGCGCGCCGCCGTACTGCGCCGGGCCGGGGACCTGTTCGCCGCCCACGCCGACGAGCTGCGCGAATGGCTGGTTCGGGAGTCCGGCTCCATACCCGGCAAGGCCGACTTCGAGCTGCACGTCGCCGCCCAGGAGTGCCACGAGGCCGCCGCGCTGGCGTCGCGGCCCGCCGGGCAGGTCCTGCCGAGCGAGGCACCCCGGCTGTCCTTCACCCGCCGGGTCCCCGCCGGTGTGGTGGGCGTCGTCGCCCCGTTCAACGCGCCGCTGATCCTGTCGATCCGCTCGGTGGCCCCGGCGCTCGCCCTGGGCAACGCCGTCCTGCTCAAGCCGGACCCGCGCACCGCCGTGTGCGGCGGGCTCGCCCTGGCCGCCGTGTTCGCGGCGGCGGGGCTGCCCGCGGACCTGCTCCAGGTGCTGCCCGGCGGAGCCGACACCGGGGCGGCGGTCGTCGCGGACCCGCTGGTGCGGGTGGTGTCGTTCACCGGGTCGACAGCCTCCGGCCGGGCGGTCGGCGAGCTGGGCGGCCGCCACCTGAAGCGGATGCACCTGGAGCTGGGCGGCAACTCGGCGCTCGTCGTGCTGCGCGACGCCGATGTCGAATCCGCGGTCGCGCAGGCCTCCTGGGGCTCGTTCTTCCACCAGGGGCAGATCTGCATGACCGCCGGCCGGCACCTCGTCCACGCCTCGCTGTACGACGAGTACGTCGAGCGGCTCGCCGCGAAGGCCGAGGCGCTCGCGGTGGGGGACCCGTACCGGGAGCGGGTGCACCTGGGGCCGCTCATCGACCGCACACAGCTCGACCGCGTCCACGCGCTGGTCGAGGCCAGCACCGGGCAGGGCGCCAAGCTCGTCGCCGGGGGCACGCACCGGGACCTGTTCTACCGGCCCACCGTGCTGGCCGGGGTCGAGGACGACACCCCCGCGTACGCGGAGGAGGTGTTCGGGCCGGTGGCGCCGGTGCGGTCGTTCACCACCGAGGACGAGGCCGTGGCTCTGGCCTCGCAGGGCCCGTACGGGCTCAGCCTCGGCATCGTCACCCGGGACGCGGCGCGCGGGCTGGAGCTCGCCGGGCGGATCCCGACCGGCATCGCGCATGTCAACGACCAGACCGTCAACGACGAGGCGGTGGCCCCGTTCGGCGGGGTCGGCTCCTCCGGCACCGGCGCCCGCTTCGGCGGCGAGGCCAACCTGGACGCGTTCACGGAGCTGCGCTGGACCACGCTGCGATCCACTCCGGCCGCACACCCGTTCTAGCCGTTGCGCCGTCGCGCCGGCCGAGCGGAATTCCCCGGGGTGGTCCGTCGTTCACGGGGTACGCCCCAACCAGGAGGTTCGAAAGCCGTGGCTACTGTCGAGCTCACCAAAGAGAACTTCGACCGGACGGTCAGCGACAACCCGTTCGTGCTCATCGACTTCTGGGCGGGCTGGTGCCGGCCGTGCCTGCAGTTCGCCCCGGTGTACGAGAAGGCCGCCGAGGCCAACCCCGACCTGGTCTTCGGCAAGGTCGACACCGAGGCGCAACAGGAGCTCGCGGCGGCCTTCGGGATCACCTCCATCCCCACCCTGATGATCGTCCGGGACCAGGTGGCGGTGTTCGCGCAGCCCGGCGCCCTGCCGGAGGCCGCCCTCACCGACCTCATCACGCAGGCCCGCGCCCTCGACATGGACGAGGTCCGCGCGAAGATCGCGGCGGCGGGGGAGGAGCGTGGCTAAGGTGGCGGGGACGCAGGGCCCGGCGGGGGCCCGAGCCCCGGGCTGACCCAGGTCCCGCCGTGCCCCGGATCCCCCTGGAGGCGCGCGTGACGCAAGCGGTGGAGTACGACGTCGTGGTCCTGGGCGGCGGCCCGGCCGGCGAGAACGTCGTCGACCGGACCCGCGCCGCCGGGCTGAGCACGGCCCTGGTCGAAGCCGAACTCGTCGGCGGCGAATGCTCGTACTGGGCCTGCATCCCCAGCAAGGCGCTGCTGCGCCCGGCGCTCGCCAGGGCCGACGCCCGGCGGGTGCCGGGGCTCGCCGGCGCCGTCGGCGGCCCGCTGGAGGCACGGGCCGTCTTCGACCACCGCGACTACTGGACCGGCGGCTGGAAGGACGGCGGCCAGCTCGACTGGCTGGCCTCCATCGGCGCGCACCTCCACCGCGGGCACGGCCGGCTCGCCGGGGAGCGCCGGGTCGCCGTCGAGGGCGCCGAGGGCGAGCACCTCCTCCTCTCCGCCCGGCACGCGGTGGTCGTCGCCACCGGCTCGCGCGCCATCGTGCCCCCGCTGCCGGGCATCGCCGGCGCCCGGCCGTGGACCAGCCGCGAGGCGACGTCAGCGCACCGGGTGCCGCCCCGGCTGCTCGTCGTCGGCGGCTCCGTCGTCGCAGCAGAGATGGCCACCGCCTGGCAGGCGCTGGGCTCGCAGGTCACCGTGCTGGCGCGGGGGGAGCGGCTGCTGCCGCGCATGGAGCCCTTCGCGGGCGAGCTGGTCGCCGAGGCGCTGCGGGAGGCCGGCGCGGTGGTCCGTACCGGGGTGTCCGCCGAGGCGGTCGTACGGGACGCCGCGGACGGGCCCGTGCGGGTGGTGCTGGAGGGCGGCGAAATCCTGGAGGGGGACGAGCTGCTGATGGCGACGGGCCGGGCGCCGCGGACGGAGGACATCGGACTGGACACCGTCGGCCTGGAGCCGGGGGGCTGGATCTCCGTGGACGAGGGCCTGCGCGTCCCGGGCCACGACTGGCTGTACGCGGTCGGCGACGTCAACCACCGGGCGCTCCTCACCCATCAGGGCAAGTACCAGGCGAGGATCGCGGGCGCCGCGATCGCGGCCCGCGCCGCCGCCGGGACGGCCGCCCCGGACGGGGCCGCCGCGGCCGCCGCGGCCGAGCCCTGGGGTGCTCACGCGGCGACCGCCGACACCCGGGCCCTGCCCCAGGCCGTCTTCACCGACCCGGAGGCCGCGGCGGTGGGCCTGACCCTGGCGGAGGCCGAGCGTGCCGGGTACCGGGCCCGGGCCGTCGACCACGACCTGGGGGCGGTCTCCGGCGCGGGCCTGTACGCGGACGGCTACCGCGGGCGGGCGCGCATGGTGGTCGACCTGGACCGGGAGGTGCTGCTCGGGGCGACGTTCGTCGGGGCGGGCGCGGCCGAACTCGTGCACGCGGCGACGATCGCGGTCGCCGGGGAGGTCCCGATCGCCCGACTGTGGCATGCCGTCCCCGCCTTCCCGACGATCAGCGAGGTCTGGCTGCGGCTGCTGGAGGCGTACCGGGACCAGGGCGACTGACCGGAAGCGGTGCCGCCGCGCCGCGGAACCGCGTGATGCGGTCCGTGGCGCGGCGGGCTGCGGTGTGCCGGGCCCGACCGGCCCGTCAGGGGCCGACGGTGATCTGCTGCGCCGGGTCGGTGGTGTCGGTGACCTTGTACACGGCGTTGAAGGTGGACGTGGTCGCGCTCGTCGGACAGCCGAAGCCGCCGGTGACGCTCACGGGGACGGTCGCGTTGGTGAAGGTCAGGCTGGGCGGCGCGCCGTTGGTCCAGGCGCCGCTGACGTTCGCCGGCCCGGACGGCGCGGTCGTGACGGTGCAGTTGGCGAGCCCCGTCGTCTTCAGGACCAGGCCTCCCGCCGGCACCGTCATGACGGCCGTGATCGGCGAGCCGTGCTGCATCGAGACGGACCAGGCGCCGCTGGTCGTGACCGTCGGGGTGACGCCGGGGATGCTCGCGGTGCACGAGCTGTACGTCGGCGGGGTGATCGGCGAGGAGACCGGCCCGGCGGGGTTGTGGTTGCCGGGGGCGGCGGGGACGGTGCCGGTGGAGACGGAGACCGAGCAGGTGACGGTCACCGACCCGGCCTTCAGGGTGGCCTTGCCGCTGAGGGCGGCCGTGAAGGCGTGCCCGGCCGGGGTGACGGTGGTGGGCCCGGCGGCCGGCCGGGGCGACGGGGCGGCTGCGGTGGAGGCGGTGGCGGTGGCGGAGGCCACCGACAGGACGCCGGCGGCCGCCAGCCCGAGGGCGGCCGCGGTGCGCGTACGGCTCATGGCTGTGCTCCTTGGGGATCGTGGTGCCGTGTGGAGCGGGAGGGGGCGGTGTCGTGCAG